>CADBWP010000074.1 GCA_902798365.1 uncultured Ruminococcus sp. | reverse complement strand
TATATCCTGCGCGAAAAGCAGGCTCCCTTCGGATATATGAAAGCGCCTGATATCGAATTTACCGTAAACGCAGATGGAACAATAACCTCGGGCGGCGAGAATGTTTTGATGCTTAAAATGGTGGATAAGCCCGTAGAGCTCGCTGTAACAGGTGCGGGCGGAGTGATACCTGTCGCGGCTTTAGCTTCAATTACCTTTGTAATACTGCTTGCAGCAGTTGTAATAAAGAACAGAAAAAATAATATTAAAGAGAAAAGGAGTACGACAAAATGAAAAAACTGGCAAAAATCATCGCAATGACGCTGGCAGTCCTTATGCTGGCGGCTATGACCGCAGTCACATGTGGAGCAGTCTCAACCGCAACCGGAACAGTGACCGTAAAACAAGCAGTCGTGGACGAAAACCTCAAATTCTACCGCGTGCTTGACTATGTGGACACAACAGACTCTTACAAAGTGACAAGCGATTTCGAAACGTTCTTTGATGATGGCAAGGGGGGCTACAAAACAAACGACGAGATCATTGCGTATCTTGCGGGTGTGGAGTCCGACTCAGCCGCTGCTCGGGATCTCGGCCGCGAGCTCGGAGAGTTTGCCGACACCAACGACGTTGATGCCGCTGCGACTAAGACAGTTGACGCAGATACCTGCACTGTTCCGGGACTTCCGTACGGTTACTATGTAATGGCGCCCGAATTGCCCGACAACACGGACGCTGTTGTTTACTCGCTCTTCAAGCTCGACCGCGCAACTGTTACGATCTCGAACAAGCTGATCGTGCCTACGCCCGAAAAGACTGTTTCCGACAGCGATGAAACCCCTGCAAAGAGCAACATCGCCGCTATCGGCGAGGAAATGACATTTACCGTTACCGGCAAGGTGCCCAATATGTCTGAGTACGCGACTTATTACTTTGAGATCGCAGATAAAATGACCAATATGGCATATGTTGCAGATTCAATGACCCTGACCATCGGCGGAACAAAAGTTGATATCTCTACTACCGACAATACAGCTAATGTTTACGGCGAAGCATCGGACAACAGCGTAAACGTTAGGATCACAAACCTTAAGAGCATTGCGGCTGCAACCTATGATGCCGAGATCAAGCTCACATATAAGGCAAAGCTCACAAACAGCGCCGTAATTGGCAACGCCGGCAACATCAATGAGGTAAAGTTTGTTTATTCCAATGATCCCGCAACAACAGGCACGGGCAAATCCCCCACGAGCAAAACCAAGACCTTCACACTGGGAATCACAGTCAACAAGACAGACAGCGCAGACAATGCTCTCACAGGCTCAAAGTGGCTGCTCGAGAAGGGCAATGATAGGGTCGCTGAGATCGACGGCGCAGACCTTTCCACGTTTAATTGGAGTCGCCTCGATATCGGTACATATACTTTGACAGAGACAAAGGCTCCCGATAACTACACCAAGATGGAAGGCGCGATCACCATCGAGATCGAGGCTTCGGTCTCAGATCAGGCAGATCCCGACGGAACATATACTCTTACCACCTACAAAGCTACAGTTACAGGTCCGCAGGGCTATGTTACCCAGACAAATGCGAACGGTTATGCCAACATCGATACCGGCATCACCTCGCTGAACGTCAAGAACTTCCCAAAGGGTGCGCTCCCCTCGACAGGCGGCGTCGGCCTGTATGTCATTCTCGGATTAGCAGGCGCGGCATTTGCCGGAATGGTAGTCGTTATTATCATCAAGAAAAGAATGTCCGCTAAAGAGAAATAATTCTTTATAGTGGTTGGGTGGTTCACGGTTTTCCGTGAATCACCCCGCCTTGCGCGGGTTTGAGGCAGTAATTCTATTTAGATCGGTATTAGTGCTTCAAACGCACGCAAGAAAAGGAAGAAAGATGAAAACGAAGGAAAAGAAAACCAAGCGCGATACGGTTTTTAATGTATTTATTGTCGCCTTGTTTTTGATTTGCGTTTCGCTTTTGCTTTATCCGTATATCAGCGGTTTGTTTGTAAGCAACGCGCAGAAGGAAGTTTGTGTTTCGCATGATAACCGCACGCGCGAACTGCCCGAAGCGGAAAAAAAGCGGCTCCTTGCCGATGCTCTGAGCTATAATAAAGAGCTTGCCGAGCACCCGGTGGGGTACAGCGTTGAAGAGGCGCTTACAGAC
>CADBWP010000073.1 GCA_902798365.1 uncultured Ruminococcus sp. | reverse complement strand
TACAACGAAGAAACAGATACATTCACCTGTCCGGGCGGAGAGACATTAACGCTGCGAGGAGAAAAGAAATCGAAATCAGGCACAGGGTATGAATCCAAAGAGGGAGTTTACTACACCGAGAAATGTCATACTCTCCGCATAATGAAACGAAGATTCACTATTCACTATTTCTCCACTTTCAACTTTCAACTCATCTCTATTCTTCCGTCGGATGGAAATAGCGATAGACTGCGAGGGCGGCGTCGCGGGTCATTTTGGGAGCCGCTTCAAGCTCGGCGAGGTCGGCTTTTGAAATGTTGTCGATCGTGCGGAAGTATTTGAGCAGCGCCCTTGCCCTTACCTCGCCTATGCCGTCGATGTCGGTGAGAGAGCTGCGGAACACCGCCTTTTTGCGGCGGGTGTGGTGATAGCCTATGGCAAAGCGGTGAACCTCGTCCTGCATTTTGCTGAGGAAGGTGAACAGCGCGCGGCGTGAGCTTACGGCGATTTCGCCGCCGTCGCCCGTAACGGCGCGGGTGCGGTGCTTGTCGTCCTTTACCAGACCGAAAAGCGGCACGGTGATGTTCATTTTGTCAAAGACCTCGCGCACAGCCGACACCTGTCCCCTGCCGCCGTCGAGCAGAACAAGGTCGGGCAGCCTGCCGAAGCCCTCGGCGGAGTCCGCCTTGTAATACTCCTCAAAGCGGCGCGTGAGCACCTCTGCCATTGAGGCGTAGTCGTCCTGACCCTCAAAGCCCTTTATCTTGAATTTTTTGTAGGCGGATTTGAGCGGTCTGCCGTTCTGATAGACCACCATGCCCGCCACGTTTTCGGTGCCCGCAAGGTTTGAGATGTCGTAGCACTCGATGTATTCGGGCAGCTTTTCAAGTCCCAGAGCCTCCTTAAGCTCGTCGAGCACGCTGTATTCGCGCACGGTGGCGCCCTTTTGCTGGGCAAGAGCCTCGGCGGCGTTGGAGCGGCACATAGACGCAAGCTGAGCCTGCTCGCCGCGCTGCGGAATCGTCAGATTCACCCCGGAGCCGCGCCTGTCGCTCAGCCAGCGGCGCATATCGTCAATGCCCGGAAAGCTGTCGGCAACGGCTATGTTTTTGGGGATGTCGTTTCGTATGGTGTAGTAGCGCAGCAAAAACTCCTCGGTCTCGGTTTCGCTGTCGCCGCTGTCGAATATAAAGCTCTCGCGGTCGAACAGCCTGCCGCCCTCAAAGCGGAACACCTGAAAGCAGGTTTTGCCGCCGTCCGAAAAGGACGCGATAACGTCCTCGTCGAGGGTTTCCCGCAGCACGACCTTCTGCTTGTCGCTCATCTTTTTTACCGCGGCTATTTTGTCGCGGATTCGTGCGGCACGCTCAAACTCGAGGTTTTCCGCCGCCTCGTTCATCTGCGCGGTGAGCTGCTTTACGGAGTTTGACGAGCCGCCCCTGAGAAAGTCCAGCGCCTGCGCGACGCTTTCGCGGTAGTCCTCAAGCCTGACCCTGCCCGTGCAGGGTGCCATGCATTGCTTTATGTGATAGTTGAGGCAGGGACGCGCCTTGCCGAAGTCCTGCGGAAATTTTCTGCCGCAGGTGGGCAGCATGAATATCTTGTTTGCCTCCTCGACCGCGCTTTTTACGTAGTAGCTGCTTTTGTAGGGGCCGATATAGGTCGCGCCGTCGTCCTTTTTTTGCAGCACATAAGACAGCCTGCCCCAGTCGCCCGCGCCCACGCGGATGTAGCTGTAGCCCTTGTCGTCCTTGAGAAGGATGTTGTACTTGGGCGTGTGCTGCTTGATAAGACTGCATTCGAGGATCAGCGCCTCGAACTCGCTGTCGGTTATGATATATTCAAAATCGTCAACGTTATCGACCATGCGGCGCACCTTTTCGGCGTGGTTGTTCTGAGAGCCGAAGTACTGACTGACGCGGTTTTTGAGCGCCTTTGCCTTGCCGATATAGATTATTTCGCCGCTTTTGTCGTGCATTATATATACGCCCGGAAGCAACGGCAGAGCCATCGCTTTTTTTCTGAGCTCGCCCATTTTGGGATTCATGGTGTCACCGCCTTTTGAATTGAAAATGGAAAATGGAAAATGGAAAATTTCTTTGTGGAAAGTGGAGAGTTTCGGTCGAGGAGATAGGTTTGCTTGAATTGAGAATTGAGAATGGAGAATGGAGAATTATTAAGTTGAGAGTTGAGAGTGGGAAGTGGAGAGTTTTGGTCGGGAAGATAGGTTTTCCTTGGCAGAAGGGTTTTGTGCCCGGTTGCATTAATAATGTGCGAAGCCTTTTTGACAGCACGTTAGGCTCCCCTGCGCTAAGGGGAGCTGTCGCCGTAAGGCGACTGAGGGGTCGTTAACGTTTGGCAATCATCAAACACCGACCAAGAGTGGAAAGGTTTTCGACCCCTCCGTCAGCTATCGCTGACACCTTTTTCTGCGAAAACGGCAACCCTTTTGTCGCTGCGCGACATTTTCCCTAACAGGGAAAT
>CADBWP010000072.1 GCA_902798365.1 uncultured Ruminococcus sp. | reverse complement strand
GAGATCGTTTATTCCCAAAAGACGATACAGTCCTATGACGTCCCCGATTTCGCGTTCCCCGAGAATCTCAAAACAGCGGAGTATTTTAATTCCGACACCAACGAAAGCCGTATTGTCAATGTTGAACGTTTTGAGAGTGAAGGAATCATCACACAGACCACTTTGCGAAACGGCGAAGATTGGGCACAGGAAGAGTTTACGGTTGAAAAGAACCTGTCAGCAGTAAAGTGGCATTATTCACGCCCGTCCGACAACAGCGAGCTCGATTCCTACAGAGAAAACGGAACGATCTATCTCAAGGGCACCTTCAAGGGCAAGGAGCAGGACAAGACCTATAAGATAGGCGAAGGCTTGTGGTTCCAGATGATGGATATGAGCCTGCCGGCGTTCGCCGCCTCCAAGCTCGATGAGATACTCTTCTATCCTATCGGAACAGGCGACAACCGCGGCGCGTTGTCGCTCGGCGAATTTTCGGCAAAGAAGCTCGGCGACGAGGAGGTCACCGTTAACGGAAAAACCTTTTTCTGTACCAAGGTAAGCCTTGTGCTCACCATGTTCTCTTGGGCATGGACGGGACTGTTCTGGTATGATAAAGAAACACATATGCTGATTCAAAGCGGCGTTAAAAAGGGAAATAAAGAAAAAATAACCCAGACGCTGCGGAAATTCACATACAAATAACAAGCTGTTGATCACGCAGCCGTTCCGGTTTCAGGGCGGCTGCTTTTTTTCGGGCTTATGATATTTAAGGTGCCTCATCACTAAGTTTTTTATTATTTGCACCCAAATAATGTTTAAACCTGTTGTAATACAACGGAAACGTCTTTAGCCCGACCGAAACATAGCGGTTTTGGGCAAAGTAAAAAGAGATGTCTTTCTGAACTTAGAAAAACATCTCTTTTGATTGCTTGTTTAGGTTGAGAACTGTTGTTACTTATGTGTTACTTGCTTGTTGCTTATCTAACACTTTTAAGCACATCTCAAACCGTCTGAATACTCCAAAAACCCTGTAAACAGTAGCCTTGAAGCGTGCTGAGAAGCACAAAGATTATCTCTTGGAGAACTGAGGCGCACGACGGGCTGCTTTGAGACCGTATTTCTTACGCTCTTTCATTCTCGGGTCACGGGTCAGGAAGCCTGCTTTTTTGAGCTTGCCTCTGAGGTTTTCGGTGTCATACTGGAGCAGCGCTCTGGCAATGCCGTGGCGGATGGCGCCTGCCTGTCCGGTCACGCCGCCGCCTGCAACGCGGCAAACTACGTCAAACTTCTCATCGGTCTCGGTCAGCGCAAGAGGCTGACGAACGATGAGCTTGAGGGTCTCAAGACCGAAATAATCGTCGATGTCGCGGTCGTTGATGGTGATTTTGCCGGTGCCCTGATAGAGTCTTACACGGGCAACGGAGCTTTTTCTTCTACCTGTGCCGTAAAAATAAGGTGTCTTATCGTACATTCTTTATGCCTCCTTCTTAAGCTTCAAACGCTTCGGGCTTCTGAGCCTGATGGTTGTGTTCGGCGCCCTCAAAGAGTCTGAGTCTGAGCAGCGCGTTTCTGCCGAGCGTGTTTTTGGGAAGCATACCCTTGACAGCCAGCTCCATCGCCTTGGTGGGCTTGGTCGCCATGAGGATGTCGTAGCGGGTTTCTTTGAGATGACCGATATAGCCGGTGTGACGCTGCCACTTCTTCTGGGTCAGCTTGTTGCCGGTCAGAACAGCATCCTTGCAGTTGATAATAATCACATGGTCGCCGCAGTCTACATTGGGAGTAAAGGTGGGCTTGTGCTTGCCTCTGAGCAGCACAGCCGCCTGAGCGGCAACTCTGCCGAGGGGCTTGCCTGCTGCGTCAATCACATACCAAGCGCGCTCAACTTCGGCGGGTTTTGCTAAAAATGTTGACATTTTCATTCCTCCTGTACTTTTTCGTGCTTTATGATTATAGTATAGTTTGGGGCGAATGTCAACACTTTTTTGAAAATATTTAATTTAGCTCGGTAAAATCTCACGAATACGCTCAAATACGCCTGTATTCTCACGAATGCTCACAAGCGATTTTTGCGAGTCTCGGCGCCGTCAGCCCTGCTGCGGAACCAAGCCCGTTACCAGAATAAAGAGAATCAGCAGCGGCAGCACATAGCGGAAGTAACTGCGCATGCCCTTGCCGATTTTGACGCCCCTGCCGGTGTTTGCCTCGCTGCGGTAGCTGTCGAAGCCCCAGCCAAAGCGGTAGGAGCAGAAGAACAAAAACACCAGCGCGCCGACAGGCAGCAGCAGATCGCTCACCAAAAAATCCTCCGCGCCGAGGATGTCCCTGCCGAACAGCTTCACGTCCGACCATACGTTAAAACCGAGCAGACAGGGCAGGCTGAGCACAAACATCAGCGCACTGTTGATGGCGGCGGACCTTTTGCGCGACCAGCCAAAGTTGTCGATACACGCCGAAATGGGATTTTCAAACACCGCCGTGACGGTGGACAGGCT
>CADBWP010000071.1 GCA_902798365.1 uncultured Ruminococcus sp. | reverse complement strand
TTTTCGGTAATTAAATTATACAACGAAAGCACTGACCGGGCAACCCTTTTCGGGCTACCCGGTCTTTTACTTTGTTGGAGCTTAATGCGACAGCCCCTTAACTCTAATATCTATTCTCTGATCTCTGTTCTCTCAAACAAGCTTCTCGGCAAGCAGAGAGCCCATATCATACATTCCCGCGCCCTTGCCTGCAAGGAAAGCGGCTGCCTTGACGGCTCCCGCCGCAAAAACCTCCTTGGACTGCGCCTGATGCGAAACGGTGACGACCTCGTCGTGACCCGCAAAGATGACCTCGTGCTCGCCCACTATGGTGCCGCCGCGAACGGAATGGATTCCGATCTCGTTTTTTGAGCGTTTTTTGCGGTAGGCGTGGCGATCATACACATACTGCGGCTCTTCTTCAAGAGTTTCCGAAATGCCGTCGGCTATCATTAGCGCGGTGCCGCTGGGGGCGTCCAGCTTAAGGTTGTGGTGCTTTTCGACGATCTCGATGTCAAAAGCGCCGCCCAGCACCCTTGCCGCCTGCTTTGAAAGCTCTATGAGCAGGTTTATTCCGAGCGACATATTGCCCGAGTAAAACACCGCGATCTTTTCGCCCGCCGCCTTTATCCGGGCGACCTGCTCCTTTGAGTAGCCCGTGGTGCAGATCACGCAGGGCACGGAGCGCTCAAGCGCAAAGCCGAGCATTCCGTCGAGTGTGGAGGGATGGGAAAAATCTATGATTACATCCGGCACGCCCACAGCCTCGTCAAAGGACGAATATACGGGAAAATCGTACTTGCTCTGACCGAACGCGTCAATGCCGAACAGCGTTTCGCAGTCGACGCTCTGGGCGACCGCTCCGGCAACATAGTGACCCATTTTTCCGTTGCAGCCGACAATGGCAACCTTTATCATTTGAACTTCCCCTTTTGTGTTATGATTAATCTACGTGATACTTGTCGAGCAGATCGTACTTTGCAAGGCAGTCCTTAAGGTCGTGATAGCCCTTGGCGCTCATGGGCACCAGCGGAAGCTTGCACTCGCCCGCCTCAAAGCCGAACAGATTCATGGCTGTTTTGATGGGAATGGGGTTGACGTCGCTGAACATGATGTTCATAAGCTCGATATAGTGGAAATGCAGCTTTTGAGCGCCTGCAAAGTCGTTGTCAAGGCAAAGCTGGCAGATGTCGTGCATTTCGCGCGGGCAGATGTTTGCAAACACCGAGATAACGCCCAGAGCGCCCAGCGACATGAAGGGCACGGTCTGGTCGTCGTTGCCCGAGTAGATGTCGAGAGCGTCGCCGCACAGCGAACGGATGACTCCTTGATAGCTCTTATCTTGGGGTGCTTGCTGAGCTCCTGACAGGTTTTGGGCTGGATGTTGCAGCCTGTGCGCGAGGGCACGTTGTACAGAATGACAGGCAGATCGGTGGAGTCCGCGATAACGTTAAAGTGCTTGACAAGACCCGCCTGAGAGGTTTTGTTGTAATAGGGTGTTACCGAAAGAAGCGCATCTACGCCCGACTTTTCGGCTTCCTTTGAAAGCATGACGGCGGTTGAGGTATCGTTGCTGCCCGTGCCTGCGATAACAGGGATCCTGCCGTTGATTTTTTCCGCCACGAACGAAAGCACCTTGCAATGCTCCGCCTCGGAAAGCGTAGCCGCCTCGCCCGTAGTGCCGCAGGCGATTACGGCGTCGGTGCCGTTTTGCACATGGAATTCAAGCAGCTGCTCAAACGCCTTGTAATTGACAGTTCCGTCGGAGTTCATCGGTGTGATAATGGCCACACCGGAACCGGTAAAAATGTGATCAGCCATATTTTTCCTCCAGATTCAAAATTATTTCATATTACCTTCGTAATTGTTTTTAATATCAGTCCATATAACCTTCCGCGCAAAGCAGCTCGGCAAGCAGCACGGCGCCGCCTGCGGCTCCCCTGAGGGTGTTGTGAGACATGCATACGAACTTGTAGTCGTACTGGGTGTCTTCTCTTAAGCGTCCCACCGACACAGCCATGCCGTTTTCAAGGTTGCGCTCCGACTTGATCTGCGGACGGTCGGGCTCGGTGAAGTAGTGCAGGAAGTGCTTGGGCGCGCTGGGAAGCTCAAGCTCCTGAGCTCTGCCGCTGTAGTTCTCCCACACCTTGATTATCTCATCAACGGATGGCTTCTTCACGCCGTCCTTAAATGACATGAACACAGCCGCGGTGTGGCCGTCCGAAACGGGCACGCGCAGGCATTGTGAGGTGATTGCGATATCATCGGTGTTGACGATGCTGTCGCCCTCGATCTTGCCCCAGATCTTGAGCGGCTCGCGCTCGGACTTCTCTTCCTCGCCGCCGATATAGGGAATGACGTTGTCGATCATCTCGGGCCATGTGTTAAAGGTCTTGCCCGCGCCGGAAATAGCCTGATAGGTGCAGGCGAGCACCTTGTTCACGCCAAGCTCCTTAAGGGGATGGATAGCGGGCACATAGCTTTGAAGCGAGCAGTTTGACTTTACGGCAACAAAGCCTCTTTTGGTGCCGAGGCGCTTTCTCTGAGCCTCGATGATCTTGATGTGGTCGGCGTTTATCTCGGGGATGACCATAGGAACGTCGGGTGTAAAGCGGTTGGCAGAGTTGTTGGAAACTATGGGGCACTCCGCCTTGGCGTATTTCTCTTCAAGAGCTTTTATTTCGTCCTTCTTCATATTGACCGCGCAGAAGCAGAAATCTACTTGAGAGGCTACTTCCTCCACGTTCTCGGCGTCAACGATCACCATATCCTTGTACTTTTCGGGAAGCTCTGCCGCCATGTGCCATCTGCCGTCAACCACATCGCCGTATTTTTTGCCGGCGCTTCTTGCGCTTGCGGCAAGCACGGTAACGTTGAACCAGGGGTGGTTCTCAAGCAAAAGCGCAAAGCGCTGTCCCACCATTCCCGTTGCTCCGATGATTCCTACCTTGTACTGTTTCACTATGATTCCTCCGATTTTTACAAAATTTAAAAAAGCGGTTGCCTTATCGCAAAAAATATACTATTATAGACATACGCGCCGCAGCTGCGGCTGCACACCGCCCGGGGCAAATAAAATTACCCACATTGCCCTACCTTATAATATATCATTTTACGCGCTTATTGTCAATTATTTTGCAGGCGTATTTTTTTGAATATGCGAAAGGATTTTATATGAAAACGAGTGATTTTTTCTACGATTTGCCCAAGGAGCTAATTGCCCAGACCCCTGTGGAGCCGCGCGACAGCTCGCGGCTGCTGCTGCTCGACCGCAAAAGCGGAGAAATAAGGCACAGGCATTTTTACGACATTATCGACAGTCTGAATGAAGGCGATCTGCTGGTGGCGAACGATTCGCGCGTGCTGCCTGCGAGGATATTCGGCGTGAAGGACACGGGCGCGACGGTGGAGTTTTTGCTGCTGCGCCAGATAAGCGGAAACCGCTGGGAGACCCTGTGCAAGCCCGGCAAAAAGGCACGAGAGGGCGCAAGGTTTAGCTTTGGCGACGGTCTGCTGACCGCAACGGTGGCAGAGGTGTGCGATGACGGCAACAGGATAGTGGATTTTGACTGCGACGAAAGCTTCTTTGCCGTGCTCGACAAAATAGGCAAAATGCCCCTGCCGCCCTACATAACCGCAGAGCTTAAGGACAAGGAGCGCTATCAGACCGTGTATAGCCACGAATTGGGCTCGGCGGCGGCTCCGACGGCCGGTCTGCACTTTACCGAAGAGCTTATGGACAGCATAAGGCAAAAGGGCGTGGGCATTGCCTACGTTACCCTGCACGTTGGTCTGGGCACCTTCCGCCCCGTAAAATTACGAGATACCCGCCGAGACCGCAAGGCTGATAAACGAAACAAAGAAAAACGGCGGCAGAGTGATAGCCGTGGGCACCACCTCCTGCCGCACGCTTGAAAGCGTTGCGACTCAGTACGGCGAAATAAAACCCTGCGAGGGCTTTACCGATATTTTTATTTATCCCGGCTATGAGTTCAAGGTGCTCGACGGGCTCATCACCAATTTTCACCTGCCCGAAAGCACGCTGATAATGCTGGTCTCGGCGTTTGCAGGCTACGACAAAGTGATGAACGCCTACAAAACTGCCGTGGAGGAACGCTACAGGTTTTTCAGTTTTGGGGATGCAATGCTTATTTCTTAGTATGATGATGTTTTCAGGCTCGACAATATGTGATTTATCACATATAACAGTTATGAAGGGGTAATTGCGCTGTTTGAGAAAGAATTTTATGAAAAGGCATATGGCACGGCTCCCGTAAAATAGTTCCTCGAAAGTCTTGACGTGAAAATGAGAGCTAAAATGCATTTGTCTGTCGAGCTTT
>CADBWP010000070.1 GCA_902798365.1 uncultured Ruminococcus sp. | reverse complement strand
GCTTTGTAAGAATGAATCCCACAGGCGCTCCCTCTTGGGAGGAGGGCATAATGTGGAACCAGACCGACGACCTCACCGTTCAGGCAGGCGGCACCTACACCATCACAGGTTGGGGCGGCGAGTACCTGGAAGGCGCTTGGGCTTGATACATTATCAATCGCTAATCGTTCTTAATTGAATAAATAAAAGCAAGGCGAACAGTCATCGGCTGTTCGCCTTGCAGTTTATTACGGATTATTTGTTTTGAGTTGCCTGTTAATCCATGGGTGTGAATCGTTTTATTTGTTTGCCGTCGCGCTCAATCGTCTCGGCAAACATTTCGTAGGGTCTTGCCCAAACATCCTCGGGGTTTGAAAGACTTCTGTAAATAACCAGCCTTTCGCCGCTCTCGCTGTGCTTGGCAATGGCTGTCACCTCATACTCGCCGCCCTTAAAGTGGCGGTATTTGCCGGGTGTTATCTCCTCGGCTTTTTGCTCCGTCACAGCCTCAACAGGCTTTGGCTGTACCTGCTCATCTGTGTTCAAGCGGAAGCTGCCGTCGTTCACGACAAGTATCCTCGCCGAATACGGCTTCATGGGCAGCTCTGTCCATCCGTTTGCGTCAAACACCTCATTGCCGTTGAGCACGTCGGTGAGCTTTGCGTTGCAGCGCGCGTCAAAGCCTATCCTTTCGTCGCGGTCGGTCAGGTTAAACGCGACAAAAACGGTTTGGTTGCCTGTAAAGCGCTTATACACAAGCTTTTCGTTCATTATGTTGACGTTTTCAAAATCGCCGTACTTAAGCGCCTCAAGCCCAAGCCTTACGCGGCCGAGCCTGCTTATGTGACCGTTAAGCATAAGGTTTGCGTTCGGAACGTTGTTAAGGTCAAGACAGGGGCGCAGGTCATAGTCGCTCTCCCAGGTGCGCCTGCCCTCTATCCCGTATTCGCTGCCGTAGTATATCGACGGCACGCCGGGCATGGTATATAACATTGTATATACGTTGTACAGGTGGTTTTTGTCCCTCAGCTCGCTTGCCACTCGGTTGACGTCGTGGTTGTCGGCAAAGTTGAAGGTGTAAATATCGCGGTAAATGCCGCCGTTTGCAAACTGCCTGCCCAGCGAGTGGGCTATTTCAAAGTAGTTGTGGTCGTTGTGGCTCGAGTAAATGCCCTTGTAGCATTCGTAGTTTGTTACCGAGTCGAGCAGTCCGCCGCGCACAAGGCGGTTGTAGTCGCCGCCCACTATCTCGCCGTACAGCCAGAAGTCGGGCTTTTTGCTTTTGCACAGATGGCGCAGTTGCTTAAAGAAGTCGGGATTAATAACGTCCGCCGCGTCTATGCGCAGACCGTCTATGCCGAACTCGTCGATCCAAAAGCTGACCGCGTCAAGCAGGTGAGCCACAACGTCGGGGTTTTGCAGGTTCAGCTTTACAAGGTCGTAGTGACCCGACCAGCCCTCATACCAAAACGGGTCGCCGTAGGGGCTTGTGCCGCCGAAGTTGAGGTTTTGAAACCAGCCGCAGTAGGGCGAATCCCACTTCTTTTCCTGCACGTCCTTAAACGCCCAAAAATCTCTGCCCACATGGTTGAAAACTCCGTCAAGCATGACCCTTATCCCGTTTTGGCGCAGAGCCTCGCACAGCTTTTTAAAGGACGCGTTGTCGCCCAGACGGCAGTCAACCTGCTTGTAGTCGATGGTGTCGTAGCCGTGGCGCGAGCTTTGAAACAGCGGATTGAACAGCAGCACGTTTACTCCCAGATCCTTAAGGTGGGGAATGCTGTCGTGCAGCTTGTCGAGCCGATAGCAGAGCTCGCCGTCGTTTTCCTTTGGAGCTCCGCAGTAGCCCAGCGGATAAATGTTATATACGATAGATTCATTGATAAAACTCATAGTTACCTTCCTTTCGTTTTGCGGTTATATAGTATATCACAAAATTGGCTATTGTGCAAATCGAATTTCTGTGGTAAAATATAAAAAGTACGATTTTAGGGGGTTCACCATGGTAAAAAAACCTGATGTAAAACGAAGAAAAAACCTGCGTCTGGCAATGTGCGTGCTGTTTTTGCTGCAGGTGGTTGTGGCTACCATGCCGTTTTTTCAGTCGATAAACGACAAGGGCGAGCTGATTTCGCAGTCGCCGTTCGGAATGCTGATAAACTTTTTCTCAATGTTCAGCATGATAGTAGAGATGCCCGCGATGATGACGGCAAGCGTGCTTTCGCTGCTGATCATCCTTCTTCCCCTCATAGGCTTTTTTGTGTGCTCCTTTGACAAGGAGCGCAACATAAAAAACATCGCCTCGCTCATAATTTGTCTGGCGGCGGTGTTCATCCTTGTCATGTTCCCCAAGGAGAACGTGTCCATCGGCTCTGTCATCTCGCTGCTGCTTTACATAGTTATCAGCTTCATAACCTCAATGGCAATGGTGCTCCGCCTGTCCGACGAGGGCGAGGAGGACGAGCAAAACAACAAAAAGGTCAATTTCAAGTAAGCCCGAGACATAAAAACTGAGGCTGTCGCAAATTGAAAGATTTTGCGGCAGCCTTTAGTCTTGAATGAATTATTGAATGTTACGCTTGCAACAATGCGCAGTAAACCTGAGGGTGG
>CADBWP010000069.1 GCA_902798365.1 uncultured Ruminococcus sp. | reverse complement strand
TAAATCGAGGTAAGGCTGTCGCCTTGCCGAGATTTTTTGGGCAAGCTGACGGAACAATATTCAAGCAAGCCGTGCGCCTTGAATTGTGCGGTGTTGCCTGAACAATTAACGGTGAACAGTTTCAGTCTGAATATTGGTCGTGACGCTGTCATCTCGAGCGGTTTGCAAAGCAAAATTTTCGATAGCAAACAGTCGGGAGATCCCCCTCGGCGATAACCAAACTGCCTTTCATCAGGGGATCCCCCGGCTCTCAGTTTTCGGCTTGATTCAACCACTCCGCTATGGCTTTTATGTCCTCCTGCTGAGGCTCGCAGTGCCTGTCGTCGTCGTGCGAAACAAATCTGCACTCGACACGGTCCTTAAGCATTTCATAGAGCTTTTCCGCCTGTGCGTAGGGAACCCTGCTGTCGCCCGTGCTGTGAATGAACAGTACGGGAACCTTTATTTCGTCCGCCCAATACACGGCGGAGCGTTTTTCATACTCTGCGGGATTCTCCTGAGGCGTGCAGCCCACGGTTTCTTCAAGAATACTCTTCATGTCGTCGCGATCCTCATAGCAGTCAAACAGATCGGTAACGGCTCCCATGGCGATTATCCGCTTTATCCTGCTGTCCTGCCGCGCTGCACGATATGTCATTATGCCGCCGCGCGAGGCTCCCAAAACGCAAAAGTCGGTCATGTCAATAAACGAAAAGCTGTTTTCGCACAGGTCTGTAAGCTTTATAACGTCGTTCACGTCGTCGCCGCCGAAGCCGTCGGCGCCCTCGGAGCCGCCGCAGCCCCTGTACTGAGACGCCACCACTATTCTGCCGCAAAGGACGCACGCGTTTGCGGTGGTTTCGTTTTCAAGCTTCCCCAGATCCCTGTTGCCGCCGTGGTTGTACATAAGGCATTTTCCGGGCTTCTGCGACTGCACAAGCTCGTTGGGAAAGGAAATGTACGCGTTTACCTTAAGCCCGTCCGACATATAGGTAAATTTGTAGGAGGTGCACTTTTCCGCGAGCTCTCCGCTCAGGTTCACCTTCATAATGTCAAAAACCTCGCTGCTCTCATATTCCTCAAAGCGGTAGATGTCGCCTGCCTCGGTCTTGCCTGTATCCACGGGTCGGCACGCCGTCAGGGACAGCATAACAAGCATTACAGTCAGCAATATGCCAATCGGTTTTTTTGTTTTCATATCGGCGGTTCCTTTCGTTGACAGAAATAACGGTAAGCATAAGCTCACTCTCCGGCTGATGCTTTACTCATACATTATACAACATCAACCGGGTTTTGTCTCGGCAAGGCGTCAGCCTTACCTCAATTTGTTTGTGCACCCTGACGAAAAATCTTACTTCGCAATCCGCACACCTGAATTATGCGGTATTGCCTAAAATACTTCCTAAACCCTGTTGAAAACGGCGGCGTATTTTGATATGATAATATTATAAAGCGAAACGGAGGAGCGGTATGACCTTATATGACAGACTTGTTGAGCTGAGGGACGACGGATACCGAAAATTTCAGGCGAAGCTTGTGCCCAATATTCCTGCCGAAACCATTATCGGCGTGAGAACACCGCAGCTGCGAAGGCTTGCGCGCGAGGTTTTTGCCAGCGATTGCAGAGACGCGTTTTTGTGCGACCTGCCCCACAAATACTACGAGGAAAACCTGATACATTTCTTTGTGCTGGCGAGCATTAAGGACTTTGACCTGTGCGTTCGGCTGACAGAGGAGTTTTTGCCGTATGTTGACTGCTGGCCTGTGTCGGATCAGGCTACTCCCAAAAGCTTTAAAAGGAACCGCGACAGGCTTTTGCCGTATATAAAAAAGTGGACGGCGTCGCAGCATGTTTATACCGCAAGATTCGGGCTGCGTATGCTGATGAATGAATATCTCGGCGACGATTTCAAGGAGGAATATCTTGAGCTTGCCGCAGCCGTAAGGGGCGAGGACTATTACCTTAAGATGATGGTCGCGTGGTTTTTTGCGACCGCCCTTGCCAAAAGATATGACGAGAGCGTCAGGTATTTTGAAAACCGCCGCCTCGACGATTGGGTGCACAAAAAGGCTATCCAAAAGGCGGTTGAGAGCTACAGGGTATCGGACGAACACAAGCAGTATTTAAAAAGCCTGAGATGATTCGGGTTGAAATAAAGGCAACACCGCACAATTCAAGGCGCACGGCTTGCTTGAATATTGTTCCGTCACTCGGCAAGGCGACAGCCTTACCTCGATTTATTTGTACAACCTGACGAAAAATCTTACTGTGCAATCCGCACACCTGAATTATGCGGTATTGCCTAAAAACAAAAAGGAGCCTGATGGTATGTTAGGAAATTTCAGCTACAAAAACGCGACCAAGCTTTATTTCGGAGAGGATTCTCTGAAATACCTGAACGATGAGCTGCCCAAGTACGGCAAGACCGTACAGCTGATTTACGGCGGCGGTTCGGTAAAGAAAAACGGCATTTACGACGCTGTGGTGGATATTCTTAAGGCAAACGGCAAGACGATAGCGGAGGACGGCGGCGTTATGCCCAACCCCACCGCCGACAAGCTGCGCGACGGCGTAAGAATAGCGCGTGAAAACAAGGTCGATCTGCTGCTTGCCGTGGGCGGCGGCTCCTGCTGCGACTACGCCAAGGCGGTTTCGGTTTCGGTCAACTGCGACGACGACCCGTGGGAGAAGTATTTCATCCGCTTTGAAGAGCCCGACTGCCCGATACTGCCCGTTGCCTGCATACTCACCATGGCAGGCACAGGCTCCGAGATGAACGCAGGCTCGGTCATTACCAACCGCGACCAAAAGCTTAAGATAGGTCACGTGTTCGGCGAGGAGGTAATGCCCAGGTTTTCCATTCTCAACCCCAGATTCACCATGACGCTGCCCAAGCGCCAGATGGTCGCCGGCATTTACGACATTTTCAACCACATTTGCGAGCAGTATTTTTCGGGCGAGGACGACAACACAAGCGACTATATTGCCGAGGCGCTGATGAAATCCGTCGTTCACAGCTCGCTTATCGCCGTTGAAGATCCGCAGGACTATGAGGCGCGCAGCAACATAATGTGGACGGCTACCTGGGCGCTCAACACGCTTATCTCGCGCGGAAAGGAAACCGACTGGATGGTGCACATGCTGGGTCAGGCGGTCGGCGCGGTGACCGACGCCACCCACGGCATGACGCTGGCTGCGGTGTCTCTCCCCTATTACCGCATGATAATGCCCTACGGCACAAAAAAGTTTGCCCGCTTTGCCGTTGAGGTCTGGGGCGTTGACCCCACGGGCAAAACCGACGGGCAGACCGCGACCGAGGGTCTGGCTGCCCTGGAGGCGTGGATGAGGCAGATAGGCGTAACCATGAGCCTTTCCGAGCTGGGCGCTGACGAGAGCATGATTGAGGCGATAGCCGACGCGACGATAATCCTTGACGGCGGCTACAAACAGCTGACCCGCGACGACGTTGTGTCGGTGCTTAGGGCGAGCATGTAACTACCCGGAAGCCGCTGCAACTTCATAATAAAAACAGCCTCCTGTGCCGCTGCGGCGCAGGGGGCTTGCTTTGCTAAATATCGCCCAAAAAAATCAACAAAATGCATAAAAAAGTTGACTTTTAACGAAGAAAAGAGTAAAATAGTAAATATTATACCCGTTGTGTTGGATGTCGTCAACTTAAGCACAAAACATATCTGTCTGCACCAAAAAGCCTCCCCTGCGATAAGGGGATTTCCCTGATAGGGAAAATGTCGCGCAGCGACAAAAGGGTTGCCGTTTTCGCAGAAAAAGGTGTCAGCGATAGCTGACGGAAGGGTCGAAAACCTTCCTGCTCTTGGTCGGCATTTGGTGTTTACCAAACGTTTCCGACCCCTCAGTCGCCTCACGGCGACAGCTCCCCTTAGCGCAGGGGAGCCTAACGTGCTATCAAAAACCTTAAGCTGCCTACATTGCGTTGTAAGTGTAATATTTGACGGGGATGAAGACATGACAAAACTAAAGCTGCAAATGCCTTGCAGCCTGCAAAACAAACATATGCATTTCGGAGAACGGGAAAATGGAAAAACGTATTGCAAAAGTCAATCGTTATTTGGTAATAGTACTGTGCGTTGCCGTTTTGTCGGCGCTTGTGCCGCACATAAGGGCTCATGCGGAAGAAACACAGCAGCGTGTGGTGCGCGTGGGCTGGTATGAGTCCTCCTTCAACAAGACCGAAAAGTCAGGCAAAAAGACCGGTTATGCCTATGAATATCAGTTGAAGCTCGCCTCGTATTCGGGCTGGCAGTATCAATATGTGAGCGGAAGCTGGCCGGATCTTATGCAAATGCTGATAAACGGCGATATAGACCTGATGAGCGACGTTTCCTTTACCGAGGAGCGCGCAGACAAAATGCTGTTCTCGGATTTGCCCATGGGAACCGAGGACTACTACATCTTTATGGCTCCCGGCAGCAGCCAAATCTCGGCAGACGACATTACAACGCTTAACGGCAAAAAAATTGGCGTCAACAAGGGCAGCGTTCAGGCGGGAATGTACCGCAGTTGGGCTCAGCGGAACAACGTTGACGCCGAGCTTGTGGAGCTTACCACCTCGGAAAACGAATCCGTTAACATGCTTGCCTCGGGAAAGCTGGACGCCTACATAACCCCCAATGTTCACATCGACGCGTCGCGGCTGGTGCCCGTTTTCAAGATAGGCTATTCGGACTTTTACTTTGCCGTGTCAAAATCGCGCCCCGAGCTGCTTTCCGAGCTTAACGCAGCCATGAGCCGCATACACGACGAAAACCCGTTCTTTAATCAGCAGATGACGCAGCCATGAGCCGCATACACGACGAAAACCCGTTCTTTAATCAGCAGATGTTTGAGGAGCATGTTCAAAGCTACGGCTCAAACGCGTTTTTATCTGCCGTAGAAGAAAGCTGGCTGGAAAACCACGGCACCATTCGCGTGGGCTATCAGGACAACTATCTCGCCTTTTGCGCCTGCGATCCAGACACGGGCGAGCTGATAGGCGCGCTTAAGGATTTTCTTGAAAACGCCGAAAACTGCTTTACCGACCGGCACATAGACTTTGAGGCTATACCCTACCCCACCGTTGAGGCGGCTATAGAGGCGATGGAGCGCAACGAGATTGACTGCGTGTTCCCTGCCAATTTTGATTACTACGAAAGCGAGCTGCGCAAGATCCTTATAACGCCCTCGCTTTTGCGCACGGATATGTACGCCGTGGTGAGGTCTGCCGACCAAAAGATATTCAGAAGCAAGGAGCACGTTATTGTCGCGGTGAACGAGGGC
>CADBWP010000068.1 GCA_902798365.1 uncultured Ruminococcus sp. | reverse complement strand
TATGCAATTTTTCCCGATATTTCGCTGTTAGTGAAGGGGGTTCCTCTTTTACTAATTCAGAAAGGCAGTGATTAAATGGGAAATCACAGAATGTTTTCACTCAGCGTAATTGACACAGATCAATTCAATGATATGCCGCTGTCGGCACGGCTGCTGTATTACGAGCTCGGTTTGCGTGCAGATGACGACGGTTTTATCGCTTCTCCGAAAAAAATAATAAAAATGATCGGTTGCAGCGAGGACGATTTAAAGGCTTTGATTGAAGAAGGATTTGTCATTTGCTTTGAGAGCGGAATCATTGCGATAACTCATTGGCACCTACACAATAAAATCAGAAAAAACCGCAAAAAAGACACCATTTATTCAGAGGAAAAACAGTATCTGACGTTAAACGGCAACGGTGTATATGTGTTAAGTAAAGATAAGTTAAGTAAAGATAAGGATATAGTGTCAACTGACGTTGACTTTTTCGCGCAGCAGCCGCGCTTTGACTTTCAAGCCGTGACGGATTCTTTTAATTCCGTATGCGTCAGCCTGCCCAAGGTGCAGAAGCTCAACGACAAACGACGAAGGGCTGTTAAGAACGCAGGGCGGCTTTTGGGCGACGTCTCTTTTGACGAGCTGTTTGCGAGGGTCGAACGATCCGACTTCTTAACGGGAAGGTCGGGGAAATGGAGCGGCTGCGGCTTTGACTGGGTTTTGCAGCCGTCCAACCTGACGAAGATCCTCGAGGGCAACTACGACAACAAGCAGGCGGCTTGTGAGGTACCTCAACAGCGAAATTATGACGAGGTGTTTTAGTATGCAGGATATTTTGAGCAGGATAGTAAAAGCCAACGAGGCTAACGGGAAAATTTGCGAGGGCGACTTTTACGACGAAAACGGGCGTTTGTTTTGCGGCAAATGCAAAGAGCCCAAGCAGACCTCAAGGCTTATCCCGATAGGCAGAACACCGCGCCGCATGTTTATTCCCTGCCGCTGTGAGCTCGAGGAAGAGGAGCGTTACAGGCGCAGGATCGAGGCGCAGAATATGCAGGACAAAATAAAGGCTCTGCGGCGGTCGGGCGTTATGGACGCGGCATACAACAGCTACACGTTTGAGAACGACGACGGACGGAATCCGAAAATCACGGCGAGCTGCAGGCGATATGCCGATCATTGGCAGGAGATGAGCGACCTTGCCTGCGGAGTGTTGTTTTACGGCGGCGTGGGCGGCGGCAAGAGCTTTTATGCCGGGTGCATTGCCAACGCGCTTATTGAGCAGGGCGTGCCTGCGCTTATGACGCGGCTGTCTTATCTTGTGAACAACAGGGTAAAGGCTGACGAGCCGATACGACTGAGCGATTACAGGCTGATAGTGCTCGACGACATAGGCACGGAAAACATTTCGCAGACCGCCTTTGACGTTGTGAATGACATTTACCTTGCAAAAATCCCGGTCATCTGCACAACAAACCTGACGCTGTCGGAGCTGAAAAGCTCGGGCAGTATCGAAAAGCAGCGCATATACGACCGCCTGCTCGAACGCTGCGCGAAAAAATGCCTTGTGCCGGTGACAAGGTCAAGGGTAGATGTTTCGCGCGAGCTTGATATGAAAGCCGCGCAGATTCTCGCAAATAAGCCTCCCCTGCGATAAGGGGATTTCCCTGTTACGTAAAATGTCGCGCAGCAACAAAAGGGTCGCCGTAAGGCGGCTGAGTGTCGGAGACGTTTGGTAATCACCATATTCCGACCAAGAGCAGAAAGGTTTTCGACCCCTCCGTCAGCTATCGCTGACACCTCCCCTTATCGCAGGGGAGGCTGACATGCTATCAAAAAAAGTTCGCGCAATAGTGATACAGTCGGGCACAAAACACTTCTCATTAGAAAAACCTATCTACCCGACCGAAACTTTCAACTTTCAACTTTCAACTAAAAAATTCTCAATTCTCAATTCTCCATTCTCAATTCACGCAAAGCTATCTGTCGAGACTTGCAACCGTTACTCCTTAACAGAACATAACAGTCGGGCACTAAACCCTTCTCCCAAGCAAACCTGTCTTCCCGACCTGAAAAAAAGGGCACAAGGCTCTCAAGCGAAAACCCTGTACCCGATGGGAAAGCGTATTTAATCAGTCGGTCAGCCCTGCTTTTTCTGCGAGTTGCTGATGTTGGTTCTGGTCTTTTTGACCTCGGAAAGCTGGGTGGTAAGGCACTCCTCGGTGCGCTTCATAATGCTGTCAACATAAACGTTGGCAGCCTTGCGGATCTCTGCCGACTTTTGCTTTGCGTCGTCGATGATCTCTTTTGCCTTTGCCTGAGCTTCCCTGACGATCTCGCTCTGGTTGAGCATGACTTTCTTGCGTTCCTCGGCAGCGCGGATGATGTTTTCGCTCTCGCGGTTAGCCTCGGTGATGATCTGCTTTCTGTCTGCCACGATGTTCTTTGCCTGGCGAACCTCGGCGGGCATAGAGTCCTGGATCTGGTCTATGATGTCATAAACCTGCTCGCTGTTAACCAGCACCTTGCCGCCCGAGAAGGGCATGGATTTTGCGTCGTTGATCAAGTCCTGAAGCTGTAGAATCAAATCGTCAACTTTCATTATTTATACACTCCTGTTCCATAATTCCTTATTTTATCGGTAACCTCGGCTGTGCCTTGGCTATTTATCCGTTTTTGGTGAGCTTTGCCACTATCCTGTCGTGAACGCAGGCAGGCACAAAGTTTGAGATGTCGCCGCCCATTGAGCCTATCTCGCGCACCATGCTCGAGCTGAGGTAGGTGGAGTCGGCGTCCGCCGCAAGAAAGACGGTCTCAAGCTTGGGGTTGAGCTTTTTGTTGGCTATTGCCATCTGAAACTCGTATTCAAAGTCGGACACCGCCCTAAGCCCCTTTACAATGGCATCTACGCCGCGCTTGCGGCAGTACTCGGCAAGCAGGCCGTCAAAGCTGACTATCTCGACATTTGAAAGCTCCTGCACCGTTTCGCCGAGAAGCTGTATTCTCTCGTCTATTGAAAAGGTGGGGGTCTTGGACGAATTTACAAGCACCGCGACTATAACCCGGTCAAACATCTTTGAGGCGCGTGTTATTATGTCGAGGTGTCCCCTTGTTACGGGGTCAAAGCTGCCGGGGCAAATCACGGTTTTACTCATTGCAATAGTCCTTATGTCTGAAAATGGTTATTTTTATTTTGCCGTAGCGGTACTGTTTGTGCGGCACAAAATCTCCGCAGGCGTTGGGCAGCTCCTCGCCCATGGGGCTTTCGGCAATTATAACGCCCGTGTCCTTTACCGCGTCGGCGACGCGCACAAGAGCGTCCTGCAAAATGCCCGTGCCGTAGGGCGGGTCTAAAAACGCGATGTCGTACCTTTCGCCCGTCATTGAAAGAAAGCTGCGCCAGTCGGTTTGAACTACCCTTGCGCTGTTTTCAAAGCAGGTGGTTTTAAGATTCTTTTTTACGGTTTCGACCGATTTTTTCGAGTTATCGACAAAGGTGGCAGACGCCGCACCGCGGCTGAGCGCCTCGATGCCCATTTGCCCCGAGCCCGCGAAAAGGTCGAGAAAGGCTCTGCCCTCTACCTCGAACTGGATTATTGAAAAAACCGCTTCTTTTACTCTGTCGGTGGTGGGTCGGACGTCCTCGCCCTCAAGGGTGAGCAGCCGCCTGCCGCGCGCCGAGCCTGTTATTACACGCATAATTTTATCCTTTATCTGCCAAAATGCAGCTTATCTGGTTTATTATATCACACACAGCATGATTTTACAAGGGGGGATTTGGGGTTTTTTTATCGGTTAATGAATAGTGAATAGTGAATAGTGAATAGTTGAAAGTTTCGGTCGGGCAGACAGCTTTGCTTGGACGAGGACTTCGGTTCCCGACTGTATTGTTTGAATTGAAAATTGAAAATGGAAAATGGAAATTTTAGTGGAGAGTGGAAAGTGGAGAGTTGAAAGTTTCGGTCGGGCAGATAGGTTTTTCTAATGAGAAGGGTTTTGTGCCCGGTTGTATTAATAGTGTGCGAACCCTTTTTGATAGCACGTTAGGCTCCCCTGCGCTAAGGGGAGCTGTCGCCGTGAGGCGACTGAGGGGTCGGAAACGTTTGGCAATCACCAAATACCGACCAAAGAGCAGA
>CADBWP010000067.1 GCA_902798365.1 uncultured Ruminococcus sp. | reverse complement strand
ACAGAAAAAGTTTGAAGAACTCGAATATAATATGATTGGCTTCGAGTTTATGCTTTGCGGCAACTTAAGCATAGCAAATAAGGGTGCATTTTTTGAATCTAATGAAGGTTATATCATCTTTCTTGAGGATAACAAAAGTATCATTTATTGCGGATTGAACGAATCATTGGAACCGCTTGTTGAAGGTTTCGACGCATATTTGAATGCAAGTAACACCAATATCTATGTCTGCAAAAATTGTAAAGGGCTATATTTCAATACCGAAGATAGAGGATATTGCTCAAAGCCCATATGTCAGCAAATTAAAAGATTGACGTATAAAAGGCAAAATCGTGAGAGCCGCAAACAAGATGTCTACCGCAATCTGATAGATAGCTATAACACCTATGTCCGTACACTCAAACGCAAACTAACGCTCATGCGCATTGAAGCAAGTGATATGCAGCAGTTTGAAACGGAACAGGAACAGTGCGCCGCCATTATTAGGGAAGTCGTCAGCGATTACCGCGAACAGCAGAAGCCCATTGATAACGAACTAAAAAAGCTTGTTCAGGAAAATCGACATAAGATGAAAGCAGTCACGGATAGAATTGCTGAGAAATATTTTGGATAAAAGAAAATGGATTGTCACAGAAACGATATCTGTAGCAATCCTTTTTACATTTTTTGTTCAGAGTTATGAATGTATTTTCAAATGCTGAAGTACCATTTGAAAAGGAATAGAAGAAACCTTGAACAATATGTTTTAATGAACATCAAATTTTTAAATTGAAACGATGTTTTGCAGCAAGTTTTTTATTCTTCCCACCGCATCAACGGTTTTATCGCGGTCTCCGAAAGAAGTGAGTCGGAAGTAGCCTTTTCCGTTTTCGCCGAAGCCCTCGCCCGGGGTTCCGACAACGGCTGCGTTTTGGAGCAGATAGTCGAAGAATTCCCAGCTTCCCATGTTGTTTGGACATTTCAGCCAGATGTAGGGGGCGTTTTTTCCGCCCGTGTAATATATTCCAAGCTCGTCGAGAGCGTTTGAAATGATTTTTGCGTTTTTCTTGTAGTAGTTGAGGTTTTCCTGAATTTGGCGCAAACCTTCGTTGCTGAACACCTCGGCGGCGGCGCACTGAACAGGCCACGAAACACCGTTGAACTTGGTAGCCTGACGGCGGTACCAAAGCGCGTGCAGGCTGTGACCGTCGCGCTTTAATTCCTTTGGAATGACGGTGTAGCCGCAGCGCGTACCCGTAAATCCGGCGGTTTTTGAGAGCGAGCACAGCTCTATAGCGCACTCCCGCGCGCCTTCAACAGCAAAGATAGAGCGCGGGCTGTCGTCCTCGATAAACGCCTCATATGCCGCGTCGTAGAGAATTATCGCGTTGTTGTCTGCCGCGTAGTCTATCCATTCCTTTAGCTGTTCGGCGGAATAAACCGCGCCCGTGGGGTTGTTGGGCGAACAGAGGTAGATTATGTCCGCCTTTACGCTTTCGTCGGGCATGGCGAGAAAATGGTTATCGCGGTTTGAGGAGGCGTAGATTATTTTTCTTCCTGCCATAAGGTTCGCGTCAACATAGACGGGATAGACAGGGTCGGTGACGAGCACGGTGTTGTCCTGCGAAAAAATGTCGGGCAAATTTCCGCAGTCTGACTTTGCGCCGTCGGAAACAAAGATCTCGTCGGGCGCGACGGAAACGCCGAAGCGCTTGTAATAGCCCGAAACAGCTTCCCTGACAAAGTCGTAGCCCTCGTATTCGGGATAGCCCTTGAAGGTCTCCTTATATTTTAAATCCTCGCAGCCCTTCTTCATCGCCTCAACAACGATAGGAGCAAGAGGAAGGGTGACGTCGCCGATACCGAGCTTAATAATTTCTTTTTCGGGATGAGCGGCGGCAAATTCGTTCGTCTTGCGCGCCACGTCGGCAAACAGATAATTGGGTACTAAATTGTCAAAATTCCGGTTGACTTTCATGACATTGCTCCTTCCAAAGCGGCTTTGATGAATGCCGAAAACAGCGGGTGCGGCTTGTTGGGGCGGCTTTTGAATTCGGGGTGATACTGCACGCCGATGTAAAAGTCGCGGTCGCTCAGCTCCACTGTTTCAACCAAACTGCCGTCGGGCGACAAACCGGAAAGCGTCAAGCCCGCTCCTTGCAGAGCATCGCGAAATTCGTTATTGAATTCATAGCGATGGCGGTGGCGTTCGCTGATTTCGGTTTTTCCGTAAGCCGCTTTGATCACGGTGTCATCCTGTAAAACACAGGGGTAAGCACCGAGCCGCAGTGTGCCGCCCTTGGCGGTTTCCTTGCTCTGATCGGGCAGGAAGTCGATCACCTTCGGCACATTCTGCGCAAACTCACCCGAGTGGGCATCCTTGATGTTGGCGACATTGCGCGCAAACTCGATCACCGCGACCTGCATGCCAAGACAGATGCCGAAATACGGTACGCGGTTTTCCCTGGCGTATTTGGCGGCGCTTATCATGCCCTCGATGCCGCGCTTGCCGAAGCCGCCCGGGACGATAATGCCGTCCACCTTTTGGAGCATTTCATCGGTGACGGTCTCGGAGTCCAGCCATTCAATATTGACCCTTGCGCCGCAGGAATAGCCCGCGTGGCGCAGCGCCTCGGCTACGCTCAGATACGCGTCGTGCAGCTCCACATATTTGCCGACCAAGCCGATGGTGACGGTATTTTCGCAGCTTTTGATACGGCTGACCGTCTGCTCCCAGTCGCTCAAATCGGGAGAAGCTGCCTTGATATTCAGGCGGCGGCAGACGGTTTCGGAAAAGCCCGCTTTTTCGAGCATGAGCGGAGCCTCATAGAGCACGGGCAGAGTTAAATTCTCGATAACGCAATCTCTTTGAACATTGCAGAAATGCGCGATTTTGTCAAAGATATTCGCGTCGGTGATCGG
This sequence comes from uncultured Ruminococcus sp., assembly GCA_902798365.1. Lineage (GTDB taxonomy): Bacteria > Bacillota > Clostridia > Oscillospirales > Acutalibacteraceae > Ruminococcoides. Next base: position 2,153 of record CADBWP010000067.1, on the reverse strand, counting down.
CTCGTCGACGCGCAGGATGATCACGTCGGGCGAGACGCCGAAGCTCTGCATCTCCTTGACGGAGTGCTGGGTTGGCTTGCTCTTGTGCTCACCCGAGGCTTTGAGATACGGCACCAGTGTGACGTGAATGTACAGGCGGTTTTCCTGTCCTACCTCCTGCCCCACCTGACGGATAGCCTCCAAAAACGGCTGGCTCTCGATGTCGCCGATGGTGCCGCCGATTTCCGTAATTACAATGTCGGCGTCGGTCTTTTTGCCGACGGAGTAAATAAAGCGCTTGATCTCGTCGGTGACGTGCGGAATCACCTGAACAGTTTTGCCGAGGTACTCGCCCTTGCGCTCCTTTGCGAGCACATTGGAATAGACCTTGCCCGTGGTGAGGTTGGAGTATTTGTTCAAATCCTCGTCGATAAAGCGCTCGTAGTGACCGAGGTCGAGGTCGGTTTCCGCGCCGTCCTCGGTGACGTACACCTCGCCGTGCTGGTAGGGGCTCATTGTACCCGGGTCGACGTTGATATACGGGTCGAGCTTCTGCGCCGCGACCTTCAAGCCGCGCGCTTTAAGAAGTCTGCCGAGCGACGCGGCGGTGATTCCCTTGCCAAGCCCCGATACAACGCCGCCGGTTACGAATATATATTTTGTCATAGATTTTTCCTCACAGATTGGTATATCCCATCAGGTCTTTGTCAACCTCTCTTGCGCAGTCGATTCCTTCTCTTATCGCGCGGACGACAAGCGACTGTCCGATGTGCATATCGCCCGCGGTGTAGATGTTCGGAACATTGGTGCGGTGTCCCGTTGTCCCGTCGCGGCAACGTTGGAACGCGCGTCGGTTTCAACGCCGAAGGCTTGGGTTACATAGTTTTCGCTGCCGAGGAAGCCCGCCGCGATCAGCACAAGCTCCGCCTGCACTTCATATTCGGAGCCTTCAACGGGAGCCATTCTGCCGTTTTCGTCACGTTCAAGCTTTACAAGAACCGCACCGCATAGCTTTCCGCTTCCGTCCTTCAAAAACTCCTTGACGGTCGTCTGATAAACTCTCGGGTCGCTGCCGTAGACCGCAGCCGCTTCCTCCTGACCGTAGTCGGTCTTGCAGACTCGCGGCCACTCAGGCCACGGATTGTCATCGGTACGCTCGTCGGGGAGCTTAGGCATCATCTCAAGCTGCAAAACGCTTTTTGCGCCGTGGCGCACGCAGGTTCCAACGCAGTCGTTACCCGTGTCGCCGCCGCCGATGACGATCACGTTTTTGTCCTTTGCCGATATAAAGGTTCCCTCTTTTAACCCGTTGTCAAGCAGCGCTTTTGTGGTCGATTTCAAAAAATCAACCGCGAAATATACCCCTTTTGCTTCACGTCCGTTTACCTTTATATCGCGCGGATTTGAGGCTCCGCAGGCAAGAATTATGCTGTCGAAGTTCTTTTTTAATTCCTTTACAGAAATATCCTTGCCGGCGTCGGTGTTGGTGACGAAGGTAACGCCTTCCTCGCTCATGCTATTGAGCTTGCGCTCGACGATCTGCTTTTCGAGCTTCATGTTCGGAATGCCGTACATCAGCAGTCCGCCGGGGCGGTCGCTGCGCTCAAAGACAGTCACGCTGTGACCGCGTCTGTTGAGCAGGTCGGCGGCGGCAAGCCCTGCGGGACCAGAGCCGATGACGGCTATTTTTTTGCCTGTGCGCACCTTTGGAGAATTAGCGTGCGCAAAGCCCTCTTTATAGGCGGTTTCAATTATGCTGTACTCGTTTGCGCGAACGGTCACAGGGTCGCCGTTTGCGCCGCAGGTACATGCTTTTTCGCAAAGAGCAGGACAGACCCGCGAGGTGAACTCCGGGAACGGATTTGTAAGGCAGAGCCTTTGATACGCCTGCTTCCAAGCGCCGAGGCTGACTAAACAATTCCACTCGGGAATTAAATTATTGAGTGGACAGCCCGAGATCATGCCGTTGATTTTCATGCCCGACTGACAGAACGGCACGCCGCAGTTCATGCAGCGCTCGCCCTGTGTTTTTTGCTCGTTTTCGGAGAGCGGCGTGTGGAATTCATTGTAGTTTTTTATGCGCTCCAAGGCTGAAAACGCGGGCGCGTCCTGCCTTTCGTACTCCATAAATCCAAACGGGTTGTTCATTCGCTCTCCTCCTTTTTCGTGTGGAT
>CADBWP010000066.1 GCA_902798365.1 uncultured Ruminococcus sp. | reverse complement strand
AACCCTGTCTGTAACTGACGGGTATTACAGCTTTGGCAGCACCAAGCTTCTGCCCACAAGCGTCTCTCCGGGCGGTCTGCTGATCGCCGACTATGATTCGACCACCAAAATGGCAACATTCGGCGTACAGAACATCACCCATAGTTTCGATGAAACGACAGGGACGCTGACAATTGGCGGCTCCGGCGTTGTTCCGCCTAATTATGCGTTTACAGGCAGTGACGTTTACGGTGTTGTTTTTACTCAGAGCAATCTTGTAAAGCACCTGATCATTGACGCTACGGATATGATCGCCATAAAACAGGACGCATTTATGGCGTATACCGGCGGCTGTGTTCTGGAGGATGTTGAGATCAACTCCACTTCCTCAACGCCGTCGATTATCGAGAAGAATGCGGTTTTCTATGAATCCGACAATACCGTCACGATCACAGTCAATGCGGTGAAGCTTGCGACTGTAACCAACAGCCCGGTCGGCAACTATAGCAGTCCTGTTAATTTGATTTACAATGTAGAGCAGCCTATCACATTCGAGAAGAATGCCCTTACCGATCCATGGAGCGGCTTAACGGTGACATTCCCTGCCGGCTGCAAGATTTTTATTCCCGGAGGACCGCAGTTCACGGATTCGGAGCTGCAAAGAGAATATGATATGCTTGCAGAAGGTGGAGATGATGAATTTTTCTGGCGCCAACATTCCGATCTTGTTGAAGGTACGGATTATGTTTTAGGAGATGCGCGCTATGAAGAACTCACTCCGTTAAACGCTTCCCTTGTTGTCGGAAATGATAATACGGCGCTTTTCTCCGCTTACACCATCACAGACGAATCCGTGAACGGCACTGTGACCGCAAGCGTGAACGGCACTGATGTGACTGAGGCAGCGGCAGACGCTGACGTTCTTCTGACCGTCGCTCCCGATAACGGTTATCAGTTCAAGTCGATCTCCGCCACCTATCCGAAGAACAAAGTTGAGGAATTCAGCGACCTTGTTGCCATGATGGGCGACGCGGTGTTTAGTGCAGCTGACTATGCTGACCATCCCGAATACACCTGCAAGGTCAATGACGGAAAGTTTGTCGTTTATGACGGCGACACATCTGTCGCGGAGCTTTCGGAAGCTAACATGACGAATGCAGAACTCAGCGGTACCTATTTCTCTGCTCAGTGCGGCGGTTTAGAATGGAACTTATATTTTAGCGATGGAATAATCACCGATATCTATGTATACGATTCGGATTATAACTACATTTTCCCCTCTGCCGACGGTTCTAAATCCACAGGCACTTTGCTCCCCGTTGTTGTAAATTTGACCACCGTAACGGAAGGCTCGCAGTATTCCTTGACCATGCCGAAGATGCCTGTCACCGTAACGGCTGAATTTGAGGAAGCTCCCGCGCCCACCTACACCGTCACTTGGAAGAACGGCGATACCGTGCTCGAAACCGACACCGATGTAGCAGAAGGCGCCACCCCGACCTATGACGGCGAAACTCCCTATAAGGCGGACGGCGCGAACTGCATCTACACCTTCTCCGGCTGGACTCCCGAGGTATCGGCTGTCACCGGTGACGCAACCTACACCGCGACCTTCACCGAGTCCGAGAAGCCCGAGGTCATCAAGGATTGTACCCATCAGTTTTTTAATGTGAAGATTTACTCCAATGTACCGTTTATGGAGAACGAATCTGATTTCTTGGACGGCGCGATAACCGGTTATATTCCCTTCCCCGGCGATTTTGCCGTTATGACCGACACAACGGGTTATTCGTATAAGTTTTATGACCAAACCGGTACGGAAATTCCGGCTACAATCAGCTATAAAGAGGAAAACGCAGGAAATGAGGGGTATGGACTCAGCGCTGATGATATAGTGTTTAAAACTGCTTTTTCATATACGATGCCCAATGATATTAAGGCTCTTTACATCGTAGCCACCGAGCCTGCACCCGCTCCTGCACAGCTCATCCTCAACGTCGGCGAGAACGGCAAGGTCGTGATGGACAACGGCACCTTCGGCAACGCGACCGATGCAAACAATACTACTGATATAGCTAGGCCTATTGATGTTGCTAACGGCGCCAATGCCTCTATCGTTGACGGTCAAACTTGTAATGTTGTAGAAGGCGGTTCGATCAATATCGCCACAGGCGGCAGGGTTTCGTTCTATCTCTCTGCCGACAACACCGGTGTGATCACCGCGATCCCCGACGAGGGTTATATCTGCACCGGTTGGTACAACGGCGATACCCTCTACTCCTCCGACGCTGCTCTCAGCTATCAGAGCATCAGCGAGGATATCACCCTGACCGCGAAGTTTGCTCCCGCTCCCGCCACCTACACCATCACGTGGAAGAACTGGGACGGCGATGTTCTCGAAACCGACGAGAACGTAGCCGAAGGCGCAACCCCGACCTATGACGGCGAAGCTCCCACCAAGGCGGCTGACGCTCAGAACACCTACACCTTCGCGGCATGGGACGACGGCACGACCACCTACATCCTCGGCGTAGATGATCTGCCGCCCGTGACAGGCAACGTCACCTACACCGCGGTCTTTACGGCTGATCCTAAAACCTACACCGTCACTTGGCTCAACGAAGACGGTACTGAGATCGACACCACAACAGTAGCCTACGGCGAGACCCCCACCCACGAAGATGTTGAAAAGGAAGGCGACGCGCTTATCACCTACACCTTCACCGGCTGGACTCCCGAGATCGCTCCCGTTACGGGCGATACGGAATACACCGCAACATATTCACGCACGTTCAACGGCGAGGTTATCGACGGCAAGTATTATATCGACGGCGTGCTCACAAAGCGCGTAGGTCTTGTTGAGTTCGAGGGCGACCTCTACTACATCAAGATCACCGGCGAGATATACAGAAGCCACAGCCTGTATATCTGCGAAGAAAAGTCCCACGGACTTGTAATTGCAGGCATGTACAGATTTGACGCAGACGGAAAAATGATCATGACAGGCGTCAAAAACGGCGTTGTAGGCGGCAGGTACTATGCCGACGACGAGCTCGTAAAGGGCGCAGGAGTCGTTGAGTTTGAGGGCAGCCTCTACTTTGTAAAGCAGAACGGCACGATCATCAAAAACGGCAGCGTATATGTCACCGAGGAAAAGGCAAACGGCCTTGTTCCCGCAGGCAAGTATGCGTTTGACGCAGACGGCAAGATGATGGCAAAGAACGGCGTTATCGACGGCTATTACTATGAGAATAACGTTATCGTAAAGGGCAAGGGCGTTGTTGAGTTTGACGGCGACCTCTACTTTGTAAAGCAGAACGGCGCGATCTATAAGAACGGCACCCTGTTTGTTTCCGGTTCAAAGGCTAACGGCTATGTTCCGGCAGGCAAATACACCTTTGACGCAAACGGCAAAATGGAAGTAATTCCAGAAGGCTGATAACTAAACAAAACAACACAAGACTGCCGCGGAGAAATCTGCGGCAGTCCTGTTATATTCTCTAATCTCTAATCTCTGTTACCTACAGCTTTATTTTGTTTCTTTCGCGCAGGCCCAAAATACCGCCGGCTATGCCGCCTGTCACCGATGCGGCGGCTTTTATCGGCAGCAGTACGGATATGTCTGCGTCTCCTCTTATAATCGCTGCGGCGGTGATAAACAGCATTATCGCCGCGCCGGTTATCGCGCCCACCACAAGACCCGCGCCCTTGTTAAGCCTTGCGGCAACAAACCCGCCTGCCGCGCAGGACACCGCCGTTACAGCCGTAAGCGCCCAATTTAGCGCGTCGGGCGGAAGCAGCCCGGCGGTCATCATAAACGCCGCCGCAATGCACATAAGAATAACGCCCGTCAACATAAATACATTTGCTACAATGTATTCGGGGGATAGTGTTATTATACGTGGTTTGTGAAAATTATTTTTTCTCTTCCGCGGCTTCCTCTGCCTTTTTCTTGCTGCCGAACAGTCCGCCGAACAGACCCTTCTTCTCGGGCTCTGCCTTTGCCGCGCCTTCCTTTACGGTGTCAACCGAAGAAATGCACCACTTTTTGAATTTCATTTTAACTCTGTCGGAGCCGGTCTCTATAATAAGAGCGTCCTCCTCGTCCTTTATGGCAACAACTCTGCCCATGATTCCGCCGATGGTGGTTATTTCGTCGCCGATCTCAAGGTTGTTGCGCATCTGCGCCTCTTCTTTTTTCTTTTTTGAGTTTGGTCTGAGCAGGAAAAAGTATATCGCTCCGATAATAACCGCGTAAATGGCTATCATCCAAATCATGCTCATGCCGCCGCCCTGTGCCTGCTGTGCGGACGCCTCTGCCAAAATAGGTGCCGAATTTATCATTTCATTCATTCCTTTCTACAGTAACAGTATTGATTATAACAGTTTTGCGCACGGGTTTCAAGGGGAAAATCAAATTCGGGTGCCTAAAATTTCCCTGTATTTGGCGTAAAAATCGTGAAAAGTGCCGTTATCAAGCTCTTTCCTGATGATTTCCATAAGGTTGTTGTAAAAATACAGGTTGTGCAGCACCGCAAGCCTCATGCCCAGCATCTCGCCGCTTTTCATAAGATGGCGTATGTAGGCGCGTGAAAAGCTGCGGCAGACCGGGCAGTCGCAGTCAGGGTCGATGGGAGCATCGTCAAGCTCGTACTTGGCGTTGTTGATGTTGCGCACGCCCTGCCACGTGAACAGCTGACCGTGGCGCGCGTTGCGGCTGGGCATGACGCAGTCGAACAGATCTACTCCGCGAGCGACCGACTCCAAAATGTTTACGGGGGTGCCCACGCCCATCAGATAGCGAATCTTGTTTTTGGGCGCAAACGGCTCCACAGTCTCGATTATTTCATACATAACCTCGGTGGGCTCGCCCACGGCAAGACCGCCTATAGCGTAGCCGTCAAGGTCAAGCTCGGCTATCTCTTTCATGTGGTCGGTGCGCAGGTCGTGATAGGTGCCGCCCTGGTTTATGCCGAACAGCATTTGCTCGGGATTCAGCGTGCCCGGGCTGCGGTTCAGCTCTGCAAGCTTGGCTGCGCAGCGTTTCAGCCAGCGCGTGGTGCGAGCAACGCTGTCGCGGGTGTATTCGTAGGGCGAGGGGTTCTCAACGCATTCGTCAAATGCCATGGCTATGGTGGAGCCCAGATTTGACTGTATGGTCATGCTTTCCTCGGGACCCATGAATATCTTACGTCCGTCGATGTGTGAGTTGAAATACACGCCTTCCTCTTTTATGTTGCGCAGCTTTGCCAGCGAAAACACCTGAAACCCGCCGCTGTCGGTAAGGATGGGGCCGTCCCAGCGCGTAAAGCGGTGCAGACCGCCCAGAGCGCGAACATTACCGTCGCCCGGGCGCAGGTGAAGGTGATAGGTGTTGCAAAGCTGCACCTGACATTTTATATTTTTAAGGTCAAGCGCCGACACGGCGCCCTTTATAGCGCCGCAGGTGGCTACGTTCATAAACGCCGGGGTCTGCACGACCCCGTGGGGCGTAACAAGCTCGCCCCTGCGCGCCGTGCCCTCGGTTTTTATAAGGTTAAACATAAAATAATATTCCTTTCCGGAAATAAACACAGCGTCGCCGATGTGTATGTTTATAAGAAATTTCAGGTTTAAAACAATAGTTATCGGCGCGGAAGCTCCACGCCGAATAATCAGAATAAATCGCTGTGTGTGCCGGTTCTTGTAAGATAAAGAATCAGTTCATTGTTGTTGATTTTATATATCAACAGCCAGTCGGGGGTGATATGGCACTCTCTGCAATCTGAATAATCCCCTGTCAGACGATGATCTTTATACTTCGGAGGCAAGACCTGCTCATTCGCCAATAACTCAATTACTTCTTCGAGCAGATTAATATTATAGCCTCTTTTTACGGCTTTTTTAAAATCCTTCTTAAAAGTCGTTTCGTATTTAATCGTCAGCATACAAATCCTCCATCAACTCGGAAACAGAATGAAAGCCACGACTTAGGCCCGTACCGTTTCTGACATTTTCTATCGATCTTCTTGTTTCCTCATTGGGGATGTCGGTTGTGATCTCAAAAGGAATAGACTGCTGTCTGAGAGCCTGACGAATAAAAATATTGATGGCTGTCGATAAATCCATACCCAGTTCCGCAAAAAGCTCCTGTTACATTTGTGCTGACCTTTGCCATGATAACATCTCCTTCTGTTTTGTAATAACATTATACTCCGATTATAGCCGAATGTCAATATAATATGCGCATAATACAATTACAAAATGCGCACAAGTCCTGCTTTTTGGGGGGTCGAAGACTTTTTGCGAAAAACGGCATATTTTCGGTTTTTTAAACCATCTTTTGAAAAAGGTGCAGAAACAGCTCTGCACCTAATCATAGGTATTTATCCGGCAGGAACAAATTCAAGCTTCAGGGTCATGCCCATTCCTTCGGCAAGGCGCTGTAAGGTTTTCAGCGAGGGATTGGGATTTAGAATACGGTTCCCGTAACTGATAACCGCCATATTTTCAAAGCTCGACAGACAAATGCATTTTAGCTCTCATTTTCACGTCAAGACTTTCGAGGAACTATTTTACGGGAGCCGTGCCATATGCCTTTTCATAAAATT
>CADBWP010000065.1 GCA_902798365.1 uncultured Ruminococcus sp. | reverse complement strand
AATCTCGGCAAGGCGTCAGCCTTACCTCGATTTATTTGTTCAACCTGACGAAAAATCTTGCTGCGCAATCCGTACACCTGAATTATGCGGTATTGCCTTTATAACAACGCTGTCATCCCGAGCGGTGCCCACCGGCACACGGCGGGTCAAAACGCGGGCTTTGAGGCAACCTTTCTTACAAACGTTAGTTGCGCGGAAAAAGTGCCCACCGGCACACGGCGGGTCGGAACGTGGATGAATGTTTCCGATAATCGTAGTGACAGCCCTTGCGGCTGTCATCTTTTTTTCTGCATACATTTCCTTGACCCTACGGGTATGCCGGTAGTTGAGTGAACAATGGACGGTAGATATCCTGTATTGATATATTATTGCTGTTTAATTTGCTGTACGGTGTCCTTTACCGAGGAAAGGATCTCTCTGTTGCGGATCATCAAAACCAGATCTGCAATGCCCTTCAGGATAAGGACGGCGCCGAATATCTGCATAACGATCACCGCCGTGTTCCACACCAATACCGTGAAGGCAACGCCGAGCGCAACGGTGAAGATGCCCAGCGCCAGACTGAGCCGCCGGTTTTTCATGGGGATGCCGTTCTTTTGTGCCGTTATGACCGAGGCGACGGTTGATATGCCGTCGGCAATAAGCAGCACGCCTATGATGATGTGGATGGCGATTATATTTATGTCTGACCGGAAGAACAAAAGGACGGCGCCTGCCAAAAGGGCGGAATAAAAGATAAGCGATACCGCCTTGCCCGCCCCCGTGGCTTTCTTTTGCTTTTCGGAAAGGACGCTGAGGTGTTGGTCTAAACGGTCGCTCGACTCCTTTGCCTGTTCCTTAAGCGCAGGGCTTTTTATAAGCAGCTCCTGCCCGTGCTTTACGGGGTCTCTTTTGCCTTCGATGGTGCCCTTTACCAAATCGCCGGCAAGCTTTTTTCCTTTTCCCACGGTTTCGTTTTTGTTTGTGAGGACAAATACTATGGAAACCGCGGCATATAATGCCACGAACACAGCCAGCGTCCGGGCGTCCCACCGCAGGCTGCCCACAGGGTTTATAACATGGAGCGTTCCCTGAAACAAAAAGCACCCTATGCTGACAAGCTTGCTTTTTGTTATTACCTGAAACGTGCCTGCGCCCCAGTTGAAAATACTGCTGATTTTTTCTTTCACTTAGGCAACTCTCCTTTTATGCGGAAATGACGGGAAGGCTTTTATTCGTTGAACTTTCCGCGGTTGTCCTTGTTTTTAAATTCTTTTAGTCTTTTAAGCTCTCCGAACATTTTTTTCCGCTTGAACAAAACGCCCTCAACCGGGCGGTACAACGCCCAAAACGGATACAAAACCCTGTGCTTATACACCACGGGATGATTGCGCCGCAGCGATTCGCTGTCGGGGAATATGCGCTTTAGCACATATTTGCGCTTTGCCCTGCCGCTGTCGTCGTTGTCAAGCTGCCTTGCCAAAGAGTTTTCGGCTGTTCCGTGGGTGGTTGACTCAACAAAAAAATTCAGCTCCGTCTGTTCGCCTTGCGAAAGAGGCTGTCCGGTAAACAGCTTTTGCGCCAGACTGCGCACTCCGCTTTCAAAATCGGTCAGATCGAGCTTTTTAAGCTCTGCCAGAACATAGCCGGTGTTGAGGCTGCCGCCCCGTTTTTTGTTGAACAAATAGATGTCGAGCAGCGACCGCAGACCCGTTCCCGACATTTTGTAATGCTTGCGCAGATGACAGATGAGAAAGACATACAAGTCCTCGTTCGTCATGTGATAGGCGAAACGGTTGCCGGCGTCTCTTACCGACCTGCTCCAAATGTTTTTGTAATAAGCGGATTGGTCGGGGTACTTTTTTCCGTAAAAAAGCTCGCGGTGCATTTCAAACTCGAGCACGGGCGGCTTTGTATATATGTCGTGATGGGTTCTTGCAAAGCTTTTACACTCATAGCCGAGCTGCTCCATCACTTCTCTTACGTCGGACATTCTTTCGCTGTCGCACAGAATATCGTTGTCCGACATCTCTCTCATTATGCTTTTGGGATACAGCTTGCCGAGCGTTATTCCCTTCAGCGGCAAATAACGGATGCCGCGGCTTTCAAGCTCCTCCAAAATCTTTTTGCGCTCTATTTCATAAAGCGACAACACCCTTACAGCCTTGAATTTTTCCTCTTTAAAATCCCGCGGGAGCTCTGCCGCCTGCTCAAGGGCGAGCGCCGCCGCGACCGTCAGAGAGTGGCTGCGGGCTAAGGCAAAAACCTCTTCGGCGTCGATTTGAGCGCATCTTTCCCGGTCGGGCGTTTGTTCATTGACCGAGCAGGACACAAGATAGATAAGCTCCTGTGCGGTTTTTGTTGTGTCCGGACTATTCATCTATCGCGCCGATCTCTTTCAGCCGCGAAACAACGTCCGCCACGTCCGCCTCGATCAGGGCGCGGTCTCCATTAAAGCGTTCGCACAGGGTGTTAACGATGTCGGCTTGGGTAACGTCGTTTTGCAGGCAGTCCAGAATTACGCCGACGGTGTTATTGCCCTGAACCAAGCCGTGAAAATTTGCCCCTGCAACGGGCACGACAAGCGTCATGCCGTCAATCGTATGCTTTACAAAGCCCGGATTCAATTTCATAACGACCTCTTCCTTTTCAGCGGGTTGCCGTTTTGGATTTTTGCGGTTAGTGATTTGTTTGACCTGTGTTTATTATAACGGATTGAGAAAATATATGCAAGTTTGTCGGATAATTATTGATAAAAATGCAAAAACTCTTTCGGACGGAAGAAGGGCAGAAGAAAAACGGATTTCTTCGTTCCTCCTTTTATTCTGTTGTATATAATAAAGCAAAGCAAGGCAAGGGTATGTGACCATACCGCCGCCGCGCTTGTGTTTTGCTGCAATAAAAACGGTGTCCGAGGGTGCGGTTCAAACCGTTATAACTATGTGTTGTTGTACTACATTCAGCGTATTTTTTCAAGAATCAAATAATATCAAGCTAAACATAAAACCGCCCGAAAAGCGCAAGGCTGCCTTCCGGACGGAACACATCATATCATTATCATAATATAAAAGGTGACCATTGTTAGAACGATAAGCGCGGAGAATACCGCGTGCCTGAGCTTTTCCTCCCACAGCAGCCCTATAAACTCCCTTACAAAGGCGTTTGGAAAAAAGTAGAGCTTTGTTTTGGCGGAAAGCCCCTTTGCCCTTATGCCCGCCTTCTGCGCCAGGGTATAGCCGCGAAAAACGTGGTAGTTGGTGGTGGAAAAGCCGATGTTGGGGTTGTCGGTCTTTGCGTCCTCCTCGATAATCTTTTTAGAGAACGCCATGTTCTGATATGTGTTGACCGATTTGTCCTCCTTGACTATTCTTTCCTCGGGAACGCCCATTTCCATAAGGCAGCGCTTCATGCTTTCCGCCTCGCTTATCACCTCGTCGCTGCCTTGTCCGCCCGAGGGCACAAACTTTGCGTGCCTGCCCGTGCCGGCAAACTGTGCGCTTTCAAAATCGAACGCGCGCTGCACCCTTCCGCGCAAAAGCGGAGTGGGAGCCCCGTCGCTTTTTATGGCACAGCCGAGGATTATGATGTAGTCCATGTTTTGCGCGGGCTTGTAGCGCGTTGAGGCTGCAGCGCAGAACATTGTTGAAATAAACATACATTCAACGTAACAGGAAAGAAAGGTAACGGTAAGATTGACGACCATACCGACGTAATACATCAGCTGATTTCCGGAGGCGAGATAATTGTTGCTGAGGTCTATTATGTACATGCCGCCGACCAGCAGGACTCCTATCATTATCCCCAGGGCATTATACACCTTGATACCCTCCCTGATAATAAGCCAGATGTTGCTGACGGCAAGCGACACCGCAAGCAGAATCATTGGAATATTGATGACCGAAATAAATCTTTGTCCGCAGCCGATGAGCTGAAGCAGAATATCCGATATTGTCATCATGCTTCCCCATGCAGTCCAGTATTCATAATCGAGCAGAATATTAATGAACGAAAGCAGCAAAAACAGTATAACGCCGCCCAAAGCTACCATGGAGTACGAAAAATAACCCTTTAACAACTTTTCGATAAACGAGATAATAAACATGGTCAGCACAATAAAGATCAACACAAGCAGGAACGGAATCCCTGCTCTGAGCGCCGTGAAGCTGTTGTTCGTGCTGTTGTATATCATGCCGAAGGGCAAAACTGTCAGATCGGTTTTATAATCCCATATCTCATCGGGATCATTCCCGGGAAAAACATATTTCAAATCAAACGTGCAGCTGCCCATGCCGACGCTTTCCAGTTCAAATTGCATGATATACATGTCGTCCTGCCTTTTTTCGACCCGTGAGTCCGTCAGCCTGACCACGCTTTCGTCTGAGATTTCCGCCGTGACGGTACTCATGTCGATAGGATCAAACCCCAATACCTCGATGATCGTATAGGTTTGTCCCGCGATTATCGCATAGATCAAAAAAGCGATAACCCACGCCGCGGTCACAGCCAAAAGAATGATATTCCGCTTTTTGGGCTTGTGCTTTTCCATGTCCGCCCTCCTTTCGGGGTATATTCGATATTGCATGCTTCAATTATAGCATACCGTCGCGGGTTAGTAAATACCGGCAGTAACAGTTTGTTGATACGATTTTGCGCCGAAACAGCAAAAAACGATTGACCCGAATAATCATTCATGCTATAATAAAACCGATGATAATACTCATTCGGAGGTGCTGTTATGCTTCCTTTTGTTTGGATTTACACCATTGCTTCGTTTTTCGGCTTTTTATGGGCGGGAGTCAGGTTTCTTTACTGGTTCAAAAGGAACAAGACGACCTGCACCGTTGTTGATAAGCTTGACAACAGCAAGAGCTTTGCGTTATCGGGTCCCGTACCCGTTTATCGCTACTCTGTAAAGCTTAATGACGCCGGCGCCGAGAGCGACCTGCTCTATGGGCTTAGCATAAAGTCAAAACAATCCGCTCCCGATATAAAAAAAGGCGATACCGTCAGCGTATATGTTGACAATTCTAAAGACTGCGTTATTCGCGTCGAAGACTTCAAAAATATTAAAAAGGATTTTTTGAGAAACCTCGGGTTGTTTGCGGCGGGTATTGCAATTACTGTCATAACCTTTTTTGTTATGGCAAAATTTTCATAAAAAACACGGGTGAGAATATATGAAAATCAAAAGACTTATAGCTGCCCTGCTTGCAGCGGCGATACTTGCGCTGTCGTTTGCTTCCTGCTCGGGTTCGGGACAGGATAACGGCGTCGCCATGAACGACGACAAAGAAAACGACGCCGACATGGACATGGACTACTGAATTAAGGCAATACCGCATAATTCAGGTGTACGGATTGCGCAGTCGAGGTAAGGCTGACGCCTTGCCGAGATTTTTTGGGCAAGCTGACGGAATAATATTCAAGCAAGCCGTGCGCCTTGATTTGTGCGGTGTTGCCTTAATTGTTAAAGGCACACTCCGCTCTGCTGCGGCGTGTGCCCTTTTTGTATCAGTAACCCCAACGGTCAAAAAACCTTACTCCGCCGTATGACAGAATAAAATTCTGGCTCTCGTGGAACGCGCTCTGCACCATGTAAGGGTTGTACATATACATTATTCTGTGCTGAACCGCGTCGTGGTTGTCGTCAAAAATATACCTTACCGCCTGGCGGCAGGCGTCGTTTGTTCCTATGTCTGTGCTGCCCGTGTAGCGGCACTCCCTGATGACCTGCGCCACGCTTGTGTAGCCGTCAAAGCACATGGCGTTCTTTACCGCCTGAGCTATCAGCGACGCACCCAAGAATCCGCCCGAGCCGAACTCGCCCATGCACAGTCTTTCAAGCAGATCTCTGTCCTCCTCGGTCAGGGTCACCTGCGAACAGGCATAGCTTTTGTCGGGATTGTCTATGGCTATAAGATAACCCAGATCCCATTGCTCGCCGTAATCGGCAGGAACCTCGGGGGTGATGGCTGTGGCAAAGGGCACTACTTCCTGAGTGGTTGCCTGCGCAGCGGACGTTGCCGCAGCCGACGACACGGCAACAGACGGCGCCGCCGAGCTTTGCGCCTCGGTGACTTCCGTTGCAGCCGCGGCAGATGACGCTTGTGTGCCTGTAGTGTTGGGGGACACGGCTATCGCGCCGTTTTCCGTAGCTTCCCGGTAATCGGGATTTATATTTGAGGTTGTAGCCGTGACAATCACGGAATCGCCCGCGCTCAGCTGTCCGTCCGATAAAACCGTGTGAACTCCGAATATAGCGACTATAAGCAGCACGCTTACAATAACAACCGGTTTTTTATGCTTTATCAAAAAATCCAATATCTTCATATTCACCGTACTCAAAATATTTTGTATTGTTATTGTATCACATCAGCCCAATCTGTTCAAGTGTTTTAAGACAATTTATCATTAAAACAGTAAGAGCCGACTCTTTCGAGCCGGCTCTCTGTTATGCCTTAAAAGGCATTTTTCTTTTATCCTTTTGCCACGGGTTACTCGGCATTCTCGTCGATGAGGGTGATTGTGAAGGTTGCGCCTTCCTTGGTTGCAAAGTTGAAGTTTCTCATGTCGAGTCTTACTTTGATAGTGCTGGATTCATAAGTGGTATCGAATGCGATGTTGTCGCCGTTATATACAGCGGGGGTCTCCTCGCCGCTTGCAACAAATACGCCGCCGAAGTTATGTGTCCATGCGCCGTCGATAGCGAACTTAACCTGACGGCCGAACGCTGCGGGGATCTCCCAGTACTCGGTCTCAAATACGCCCTCTGCTACCTCGTCCATGAGGTTGTCCTCAAAGTCGGGTACCCAGTTTGCGCCCCACAGCCAGTCGCCT
>CADBWP010000064.1 GCA_902798365.1 uncultured Ruminococcus sp. | reverse complement strand
TGAAAACATTCTGTGATTTCCCATTTAATCACTGCCTTTCTGAATTAGTAAAAGAGGAACCCCCTTCACTAACAGCGAAATATCGGGAAAAATTGCATACTTTTATGCAATTTTTGAATTGAAAATTGAAAATGGAAAATGGAAAATTTTTTTGGTCGAAAGACAGGTTTTTGGTGAAAAATGAACAATGAATAATGAACGGTTTCGGTCGGGGAGACAGCTTTGTTTGAATTGAAAATTGAAAATGGAAAATGGAAATTTTAGTTGAGAGTTGAAAGTTGAAAGTTGAAAGTTTCGGTCGGGCAGATAGGTTTGATTAGGCGAAAGGTTTGGTTCCCGACTGTATTGTTTGAATTGAAAATTGAAAATGGAAAATGGAAATTTTAGTTGAGAGTTGAAAGTTGAAAGTTTCGGTCGTGAAGACAGCTTTGCTTGGGAGAAGGGTTTTGTGCCCGGTTGTATTAATAGTGTGGGAACCCTTTTTGACAGCACGTCAGGCTCCCCTGCGCTAAGGGGAGCTGTCGCCGTAAGGCGACTGAGGGGTCGTTAACGCTTGGCAATTACCAAACACCGACCAAGGCAGAAAGGTTTTCGACCCCTCCGTCAGCTATCGCTGACACCTTTTTCTGCGAAAACGGCAACCCTTTTGTCGCTGCGCGACATTTTCCCTGACAGGGAAATCACCTTATCGCAGGGGAGGCTTTTGGCGCAGGCGTATATGTAATGCGCATAACAGACCCGCGCAATAATGATACAGTCGGGAACCGAAGTTCTCGCCCCGGCAAAGCTGTCTGCCCGACCGAAATTCTCCATTTTCCATTTTCCATTTTCAATTCTCAATTCAAACAATACCGTCGGGCACCAAACCCTTCTCCCAAGCGAACCTATCTGCCCGACTAAAACTCTCAACTTTCAACTTTCAACTTTCAACTAAATAATTCTCCATTCTCCATTCTCAATTCTCAATTCAAAAAAAGCCTTTCCACCCTTCCGACCTATAAAAAATAATCAAAAATTACTTGAATTACAACCAAAAATCAGTTATAATATGAATAAGTGTTGTCTGTCTTGTCAAAGGCAGCGGAATAATGGTGAAAATTATGATTACAATGGTTTTTTCGGTATATAATACCGGCGAATACCTGCCAAAGGCGATGGACACCGCCCTTGCTCAGACCTATAAGGATTACGAAATAATAATCGTTGACGACGGCTCCACCGACGGCAGCGGCGATATATGCGACGAGCAGGCAAAGCGCGCCGACAATATCCGCGTGTTTCACAAGCCTAACGGCGGACTGTCCTCGGCGAGAAACTTCGGCATAGAGCACGCAAACGGCGACTTTATCATCTTTCCCGACCCCGACGACTGGCTCGACCCCAAATACCTTGAGGGCTTGCTTGAGATACGCGAAAAGCACTCTGCCGACCTTAGCGTGTGCGGTCACTGGTTTTTTGAGAACGGCAGCGACTACCTTTGGAACGAAAACGGCAGGGAGGTCATCCTCGACGCCGCCGGAGCCCTCGACCACCTTATGCAGCCCGCGTCGTTTTGCGGCTATGCGTGGAACAAGCTATACAGCATGAAGGTGATAAAAGAGAACGGTTTGCGTTTTGACACAGAGCTTGGAATGGCTCAGGACGTTCACTTTGCGTTTCGCTATCTGCGGCTGTGCAAAAGGGTGGCATACGAGCCCGGGCGACCGCTGTACCACTACAACCGCGACACCGTGGGCGTGACCACCTACGACAGTCCGCTCACTCCGCGCAAGATAAGCGGACTTAAGACCTATCTCAAAATAGCCGAGCTGGCGCACGACGAGTACCCCGAAATAGAGGCTGAATCTCTGGGCATACTCAGCGACACGGCTTTGCAATATCTGTATATGTACTACTACTTTAAAATGAAGGATCCCGAGACCTTCGCGCTGCTGCGCGGCTATCAAAAAAAGTACTTCAACTACTTTCTTGCAAGCCCGTCCTATTCAAAGCAGCGCAAAATCCTGGGCAGGGTCGCCTGCAAGTCGCCGCGGCTCTATTACCTTATGTTCCAGTCAAAGCGCGTTTCGTTTGACGCAGCGCGCAAGCTGACCGGCAAAAAGAGAAAAATCTGACGGAGGCTGCCATGAAGATACTACAGCTGATGGGCGGAGTTATCCGCCGCGGCGGCGAGGAGATGTTCGTCCTCGGCTTTTTAAAGGCGTTTGACCGTCAGGGCTACGATTTTGACTGCCTTGTAATTGAGGACTGCGGCAACGACGACTTCAAAAACGAGATAGAAAGCCGCGGCGGAAGCCTGTACGAGCTGAACATTCCGCTGCACGCCACGCGGTTTTCAAACCATATATATAAGCCCGTCAAAAGATTCTTTGCGGAGCACAGCTACGACGTCGTGCACATCCACTCAAGCAGCATTGCGGCAATAGCTCTGCTTGCCGCAGCCGCCGACAGGTCGGGCGTAAAAAAAATAGTCGTTCATTCCCACTCAACGGGCAAGAGCGATTCGTTTGAGCACAAGCTGTTCCGCTTTTTGGCGTCGCTGTCCGAGCGAAGGCACGCCGACGTATATTGCGCCTGCTCGCGCGAGGCTGCGCTGTGGAAGTTTGCGCCCAAGTACGCCGACAGGGCTGTCATCATCAAAAACGGCGTCGATACCCGTCGCTTCCGCTTTGACCCCGACCGCCGCGAGCAGACCCGCAAGCGCCTTGGCATTGGCGGGGGCTGCTTTGTTGTGGGGCATGTAGGGCGGCTGTGCGACACCAAAAATCAAAAATTCCTGCTTTGCGCATTTGAATATATATCAAAAAAAATCCCCGATTCGCGCCTTTTGCTCACGGGCGACGGCGACGACGGAGAAGCGCTTAAGGAGCTTGCGCGTCAAAAGGGCTTTGCCGACAGGCTGATCCTCACGGGCGGAGTGAACGACGTGGAAAACTACCTGTTTGCAATGGACGTTTTTGCCTTTCCGTCGCTGTTTGAGGGCTTCGGCATAGTTGCGGTGGAGGCTCAGTGCGCAGGCCTGCCCGTTGTAGCCTCAAAGGGAGTTCCGAGCGAGGTCGCCGTCACGGACGACGTCAGCTTTCTGGGCATAGAAAACGAGCCCTCCGCATACCGTGAATGGGCGGATAAGCTGTGCTCTTACAGGGACGCTCCGCGCCGCGACAACAGCGACAGGGTGAGGGAAGCGGGCTACGACATCCGCTCCACCGTTGAGCAGCTGAAGAAGATTTATTCCTGAGAGGAATTGAGAATTTTAAGTCGGGAAGATAGGTTTGCTTGGGAGAAGGGTTTGGTGCCCGACTGTATTGTTTGAATTGAAAATTGAAAATGGAAAATGGAAAATGGAAATTTTAGTGGAGAGTGGAAAGTGGAGAGTTGAAAGTTTCGGTCGGAAAGATAGATTTGCTTGGGCGAGGACTTCGGTTCCCGACTGTATCACTATTGCGCGGGTCTGTTATGCGCATTACATATACGCTTGCGCCAAAAGCCTCCCCTGCGATAAGGGGAGGTGTCAGCGATAGCTGACGGAGGGGTCGAAAACCTTTCTGTTCTTTGTCGGTGTTTGGTAATTGCCAAGCGTCTCCGACCACTCAGTCGCCTTACGGCGACAGCTTTTTCTGCGAAAACGGCAACCCTTTTGTCGCTGCGCGACATTTTCCCTATCAGGGAAATCACCTTAGCGCAGGGGAGCCTAATATGCTATCAAAAACGTTAAGTTAACGACATTGCCCGACAGGGCGGTATTTCCGCAAGAACTGAGGGGATTATTGTGAAGGGTTTTGTTAAAGATTCAAGATTAATACGAAAGGTTCTCATAGTAGAGGACGAGATGATCAACCGCGCCATTCTCGAAAACATAGTGTCGCGTGATTATCACGTTACCTGCGCCGAAAACGGCAAACAGGCGCTTGACATAATAAAGGAAGAAGACTACGGCTTTTCGCTTATTTTGCTCGACCTTATTATGCCGGTGATGAGCGGCTTTGAGTTTTTGGAGCTGAGAAGCACCGACGAGCGGCTTGGCAAGATACCCGTTATTGTTATGACAGCCGAGAACGAGGCAGAGGTAAAAAGCCTGAGGAAGGGTGCGGCGGACTTTATATCAAAGCCGTTCGACATGCCCGAGGTTATTCTTGCGCGCTGCGACAGGATAATCAAGCTGAGCGAGGACACGGGCATAATCAACTCTACCAAAAACGACCATGTAACGGGCTTGTATTCGCGCGAGTTTTTCTTTGAGTATATCCACCAGTATCTGCCGCTTGTGTCCCTCGAGCTTGACGCCGTTGTGCTCAATATCGACCGCTTTCACCTGATAAACGAGCTTAAGGGGCGCAAGGGCGGCGACCGCGTGCTTAAGATAATAGGCGAATTAATAGGCGAATTACTGCTTGAGGGCGACGGCATTGCCTGCCGTACAGAGGCGGACACCTTTTATGCCCTGCGCATACACCGCGACGACTACGGCGAACTGTTTGAGAATATAGGCAGGGAGCTTGCAGAGCGCACGGGCTTGCCCAGAATACGCATGAGAGCCGGAATATACCAGCGCGTTGACCGCGGCGACCTGGTCGAGCTGTGGTTTGACCGCGCAAAGATCGCCTGCGACAGGATTCGCGGCGACTTTACAAGGAACGTCGAGTTTTACAGCGAGGCTCTGCACGAAAAATCGCTGTTTCACGAAAGGCTGATAAACGATCTTCAACAGGCGATAGACAACCGCGACATTAGGGTGTTTTATCAGCCAAAGTATAAAATCCAGGGCGACAGACCGCACCTGTCCAGCGCCGAGGCGCTTGTGCGGTGGGTTCACCCCGAGCTGGGCTTTATCAGCCCCGCCGAGTTCGTACCGCTGTTTGAGGGCAACGGGCTTATTCAAAAGATTGACAACTACGTCTGGCGTGAGGCGGCAAACCAGGTGCACAGCTGGAAGGAAAAATACGGCATATCGGTGCCCGTGTCGGTCAACGTGTCGCGCATAGACATTGCCGACCCCGAGCTTGAAAGCAAGCTGACGGGCATTATAAAGGAGTCAGACCTCAGCCCGGGCGAGCTTATGCTTGAAATAACCGAGACTGCCTACGCCGACAACGGAAGTCAGCTTGTAGAGGTCGTGGAGCACATGCGCTCAATAGGCTTTAAGATAGAGATGGACGACTTTGGCAGCGGCTATTCGTCGCTCAACATGATAACCAGCCTGCCCATAGACGTGCTGAAAATGGACATTAGGTTCATTCGCAACATGCTTAAGGACGAAAAAAGCCTGCGCCTTGTAAGGGTGGTTATAGACATAGCCAAGTTTTTGGACGTGCCCGTGGTTGCCGAGGGCGTGGAGGACGAGCAGCAGCTGCTGACCCTTAAGGAAATGGGCTGCGAGTGTATTCAGGGCTATTACTTCTCAAAGCCCGTCCCCCCCGAGGAGTTCGAGCAGTTTATTGTCAAAGAGCTTGAGAACAGAGAATAGAGATTTTTTTAGGTCGGGAAGACAGCTTTGCATGGGCGAAAAGTTGTTTTCCCGACCGGCGCCGGTGGGCGCTTTCTCCGCCTTTTGAAACCGTGCAATAAAAGCAGCCTTCCTGCAACGGCGGGTCGGAACGTATGCGAACATTTCTTTAATACCGTAGGGGCGAACCGCGT
>CADBWP010000063.1 GCA_902798365.1 uncultured Ruminococcus sp. | reverse complement strand
CCCCTGCGCTAAGGTGATTTCCCTGTCAGGGAAAATGTCGCGCAGCGACAAAAGGGTTGCCGTTTTCGCAGAAAAAGCTGTCGCCGTAAGGCGACTGAGTGTCGGAGACGCTTGGCAATTACCAAACACCGACCAAGGCAGAAAGGTTTTCGACCCTTCCGTCAGCTATCGCTGACACCTCCCCTTATCGCAGGGGAGGCTTTTGGCGTAGGCATATATGTAATGCAAAAATCCGCGCACTTTTGATACAGTCGGGAACCCAAGCTCTCGCAAAAGAAAAAGCTTTCTTCCCGACCGAAACTCTCAGCTCTCAGCTCTCAACTTTCAACTGAACAATTTTTCATTATTCACCGTTCATTATTCACTAATTGTGTATTGTGAATTGAAATAATCCTCACCATTTTCTTCCTGCGCAATAGAATGTAGTGTAAGCGAAAGGAGGTAAATGTATGAATTTCTTCGGTAACAACAGCTGCGGCTGCATCATCCTTATTCTTCTTATTCTGTGCTGCTGCGGCAACAACGGCTGCGGCAACAACAACGACGGCTGCGGCTGCGGCTGCGGCGGCTGCTAAAATCAAATGACGCCGCTGACGTGACAACGTGATTAATGCGGCGCGGCAAATGCTTTTGAAAAAACGGCTCGGCTCCCTGTTGCGGAAGCTGAGCCGTTGCTTTTGTTTTATGCTTGTTCTTCGGGTATGGGCAGGGTCTTGTAATCGCTCCACTTTGCCAAGTGCCTTGTAAGGATTATTCTGTCCTTGGCGTTAACCTTGCCGTCAAGGTTAAGGTCGGCTGCCTTGGTATTGATCTCGGTGTAATCCGACCATCTTGCCAGATGCCGCGTAAGATATATCCTGTCCTTTGCCTTAAGCTCGCCGTCGCCGTCAACGTCGCCCCACACAGTCGCCGCCGCAGGATAATGGTGATACTCCGCAAGCTCGTATTCGGACACATAATCTCCGCTTTCGCGTTCTATGGACAAATATTCCAAATCGCTCCAGTCAAGCTCGGACGGGATAAGGGTTGTGTAGTACTCTCCTCCCAAAATCGTCACAACGCTTTCCGGGTCGAGTTTATAATAGCCCATGCCGTTATAATCCTCCACATACAGGTCGCCCTGCGCATCACGGTACAGATACCGCATTTCGTAAGGGACTTCTATCTCAAATCTCTTATTGCCCTTTTGAGTAACAGTACTGTATCCGTTATCCTCGAGTTCGGTAACGCTCATTGTGGTTGCATCCGTGCCCACATATACGCCGAGGTCATTGTTGTATGTAAGGGTCCATACTGTGCACTCGCCGTCTTCTTCCTGCCACCAATCCTGATACATCGCATATAATCCGCCGGGATCGTCGTCTTTTTGAAGCTTTTCGCCTATATCGGGGATGTAACCTTCGAGCGAAATGTATTCGACCGGCATGGTAACGCTACAGCTGACGGGATCGCGCTCAAATGTAGCTGTATAGTTTGCTTCATATTCGGCTTGGGAAACCGTAAATGCGTCGCCGTCGGTTGTCCAATCGTACCAAACGAAGCCGTCGTCATACCACGTATCATCAAGCTTTTTTAGTGTGACAACGCCGTTGTTCATGCCCAGCACAACATAAAACGTATCGATATCGCTCTTAGAGAGCACATAAGGGGAAGACGTACCGTACTCGTATTCACGGTCGTAGTACTGTATTTCACTCTGCTTATATTCGGCGCTGAAATGGAATCTTCCTGTTTCTGCGCCGAGCGTGTAGTAATCGGCCTCGGCAACGGGATCGCCTGTGGCGACATAGTCCCAACCCCACTCATCATATTCCACGGGGTAGATGTAATAATCGTCGTATGTGCTGTATCCATCCTTGCTCACCGCAACAAAAAGCTTGTCCGGGTTTTGCTCATCAACCACCTCGTAGCCGTAATTCTGCCTCATCTCATTTACACGCTCTTCGGTGAAAAACTCGATATCGACGGGAACATCTGCCTCGATATAGCTAAAGCCCTGCTGCGCCATCTCTTCCTCGGTCAGACGAAGGGTTGTAAAGTCCATATCCTGAAAGCATGCGTCGTAATCGGAAAAATACTCCCAGCGTTCAATTTTGTAGGTGTCTCCCATATATGGACTTGCGCAGTAAACTCCCCGGGGATCGGACTCCCTTGTAAGCTCGTATTCGTCAGAGGAGAACCTCATATTGTTATAACCGGGGAAAACATATGCTCTTACAGGCTCATCGTAGGTTGCCGCATGGCTTATCATGTGCTCCATGGGCTTGCCGTCCTCATAAAACGCCGGAGCCGTTTTATTGTTCGACATATAGTTAACGCCGCCGAAGCTGTAGCTAACGTGCATGGTGACGGTGTTGTCAATGTTGACCGAAATGTCGTCAGCGCAATATGTTCTCACACCAAATCCGCCAACCGTGAGCGTGCCGTCGCCCGTAACGGTAAGACTGCCGCCGCCATAAAAACGGGTATAGCTAAAGGCTTCAAACGCGCAATCTCCCTTTACAACAAGCGTTACATCGCCGGCTATGTTGTTTACATAGACGTCACCGTACTGATTGTTGTAGTTTTCTATAGTAAGGGTGTTTGTCGCTTCGTCATAGCTGACGCCCTTAACCGCTTCTACATCAAAATAATTGTCTTGGCTGTAAATAATGCGTTCGCGTCTGTCGAAAGCGGCAATGAACGGGAATATAGACAGTTCCCCTGCCGCTTCGCCCGTCTGTGCCGCCCGGGCGGTAACGGGAACTGCGCATATAAGAATAACCATTGCAAGCAGCAATGCCAGCATTTTTTTCATGTTCATCTCTCCTTTAGTATTGGATTATATTCGCCCATATTATAGCACATTATTATCAAAATGTAAATATAATGTTTAAGTTTTTTGTAAATATTACATTCAAAAAAGAAAAAAGCCTCCCCTTCGATAAGGGGAGGTCCGGCAGGAAGCAATTTGTTGCTGCATAAGGGGATTTCTCCACGCGCTTCACTTGGTCGAAATGACAGAAACAGATAACGCCTGACCCGCCGTTGCAGACAGGCATTGCTAATACCGACATTTCCAAAGGCGGAGAAAGCGCCCACCGGCGCAGGCGGAGAAAGCACCCACCGGTGCAGGCGGAGAAAGCGCCCACCGGCGCAGGCGGAGAAAGCACCCACCGGCGCAGGCGGAGAAAGCACCCACCGGTGCTATTTTATTTTGCCCTCGAAGAACTCGGGGATATACTTTTTTATCTTGGGCAGCATACCTATTCCGTCGGGGGTGTGCGGCGGAAGCTGCCAGAAATCGTGGGCGCAGTAGGTGTTGCCCTCGATTATTGCGGGGCCGTTGGGAGTGGTGGCAACGTCCCAGCCCACGTAGCGGATCTGCGGAACGACCTTTGCCGCCTTAAGGCACATTTGTACCGCCTCTTTTACAAACGGAATGGTGTAGCCCTGCAGGTGAACGTGGGTGTCGGGGTGCTCCTCATAGATGATACCCTTGAGGGTGTCGCCCGAATGTGCCGGATAGAGTATCTTGCCGGTTTCGGGGTCAACGGGAGTAAACAGGCAGTTGTTGTCGATAATGCTGCCGCCCAAGCCCATTTTTTGAACTATATAGAGCACATGAGCCTCGCCGTTTTTGTCGAGCACGGTGATTATGCGCATTGAATTTACGGCGTTGGGATAAAGCTTGCTGAGCGCAGGGTGCTGAACGATGTTGTCCTCGATGGTGCAGAAGCCCTTTTCGGTCAGGTACCTGTACAGCTCGTCAAAGCTTGCATAGTCGGCGGTTTTGATTCGCTCGCAGCCGTGGCCGCACTCCAAATCCTGCATTTTGCAGAAGATGTACTCGCGCGAGGAGCAGAATTTTTCCACCTCCTCCTTGGTGGCGTCCTGAAGGCGTATGAACTCTCTGCCGATGTAGTCCTTGTAGAGCTCGTTGAACTCGTCTTTATTTTCAAGAAAATGCGCATACTCGTAGTCGTTCATAAAGGTGTTGAACTTTTTGCTGATAAGCCGTGTAACATAGGTGGCGCGCTGTTCCTCGGTAAGATTGTAAAAGGCGAAGATCTGATAGTCGTAGTAGCCTGCGCCGTACTTTTGCGCGCAATGGAGCATATCTAAAAAGATTTTGTTTTTGCTTTTGCCCGTGCGCTCATGAACGGTGTTGACCGCCGATTTCATTTTGTCAAGACTTGCGTTTCTGAGGATTTTTAAGGTGTATTTGTTTGCCATTGCACTCACTCCTAAGCTTCATAAATTCTGGGAACGCGCTTTGATATTCCGCAAACTATTTCGTCAACGTTTCTGTCAAGCAGGTCTGCCATCCACAGCACGCTGAGGTCGTCGTCGAGCAGCGCGACGCTGTCGCCGCGTTTAACGTCGCCGATGTCGGTGACATCGACCATGAACTGATCCATGCAAACCCTGCCTATGACGGGGGCTGCCTTGCCGTTTATTTTGACCATGCCCCTGTTGGACAGCGCGCGGCTGTAGCCGTCGGCAAAGCCTATGGGCACGGTGGCTATTACTGTGGGACGCTTGGCAACAAAGGTGCCGCCGTAACCAACCTCGGTGCCTGCGGGAACCTTTTTGACCATAACGACGTAGGAGTACCAGCTCATAACCTGCCTGAAATCTGCCCTTGCCCAGTCATCCTCGTCTATTGGGCACAGTCCGAACAGAATGTCGCCCGCCCTTACGGCGTTGAGGCGCGTTTCGGGTCGCAGCAGAATCGCAGGGCTGTTTGCTACGTGCTTGCAGGGAATGCTAACGCCGTTTGCCTCGAGCTTTTCGATAAAGCGCAGATATTTGTCAAGCTGAGCTGCGGCGCTCTGTCCGTCGGGTTCGTCGGCGCGAGAAAAATGCGTGAACGCGCCTTCTATCTTAAGGTTAGGGAGCTTTGATATTTCAAGAATCTCTTTAAGCGCCGCGTCGTCGGTCTGAAAGCCTATGCGGCTCATGCCCGTGTCGAGCTTTATGTGAACGGGCTGAACAGCGTCGCTCCACCCGGCGATAAGGTTGAGCTTTTCGGCTGTATCGCGCGAAAAAACAGCGGGAGTCAGATTATATTTTATCAGGTTTTCAAGCTGACCGTCGCAGGTATCGCCCAAAAGCAGAATGGGCTCGGTGCAGCCTGCCTTGCGCAGAGCGGCGCCCTCCTCCCAAACCGCAACGGCGTAGCGCTCTATGCCGCAGTTTTTCAGGGTCGGGTAAATTCCGCCGATGCCGTGACCGTAGCCGTCGCCCTTAAGCACCGCCATTATCTGCGTTTCGTCGCCGATTATGGAGCGGATACGCGCTACATTGTGAGCGATCGCGCCGAGGCTTACAACCGCCTCGGTTCTTTGTGCCAATGTTCTCAATTAAACTCCTCCGATACAATTTCGGTTGGTTTTCCAAGACAGAATTATATCATATTTCGGCGGTTTTTACAATGTTACGGATAGCTAAACCGAATTGCCGATACTGTTTTAACTTGGTAAAAATCACCATAATACGGCAAAAGGAGCGGACTTGCGTCCGCCCCGAGTTTTGCTTTATGTATTAAGTATTATGCCCAGGAGCCTTCCATGTACTGGCCGCCCCAGCCGGTGATGTTGTAGGTGCCGCCTGCCTGAACGGTGAGGTCGTCGGTCTGGTTCCACATTATGCCCTCCTCCCAAGAGGGAGCGCCTGTGGGATTCATTCTTACAAAGC
>CADBWP010000062.1 GCA_902798365.1 uncultured Ruminococcus sp. | reverse complement strand
GCGAAAACGGCAACCCTTTTGTCGCTGCGCGACATTTTCCCTAACAGGGAAATCTCCTTATCGCAGGGGAGGCTTTTGGCGTAGGCATATATGTAATGCGCATAACAGATTCGCGCCATAGTGATACAGTCGGGAACCGAAGTCCTCGCCCAAGCAAATCTATTTTCCCGACTAAAACTTTCAACTCTCCACTTTCCACTCTCCACTAAAATTTCCATTTTCCATTTTCCATTTTCAATTTTCAATTCAAACAATACAGTCGGGAACCGAAGTCCTCGCCCAAGCAAAGCTGTCTGCCCGAAACTTTCAACTCTCCACTTTCCACTCTCCACTAAAATTTCCATTTTCCATTTTCAATTTTCAATTCAAACAATACAGTCGGGAACCGAAGTTTTCGCCCAAGCAAAGCTGTCTGCCCGACCGAAAATATTCACTATTCTCCACTCAATTCTCAACTCAACTAAAAAATTGTTTGTTTTGACAAAAAAGGCAAAAACTTTTATAGACATTTTTAAGCGTTTATGTTATAATGTGATGTGAGTAAACAGAATATCGCCGTGAAGTGCGAAAAAGGCGGTATTGTTTTATTTGGATTTGACAATTATTCTAATCAGGGAGGAAAAACTATGCAGAAAAAAATCAGCAACATCCCGTTTTCGGGAACACCTGAGCAGGAAGCTAAGCTGAAGGAAGCCATCGAGCGCCACAAGGACGATCCCGGCGCGGTGATGCCCGTACTGCAGGAGGCGCAGGGAATCTACGGTTACCTGCCCATCGAGGTGCAGACAATGGTGGCAGAGGGCTTGGGTGTGCCGCTTGAGGAGGTTTACGGCGTATCTACCTTCTATTCCCAGTTCGCTTTGTCTCCTAAGGGCAAGTACAACATCTCGGTATGCCTCGGCACAGCCTGCTATGTAAAGGGCTCGGGCGACATCCTCAACAAGCTTTCCGAGCTTCTCGGAATAGAGGCGGAGGAGTGCACCGACGACGGCAAGTTCTCGCTTACGGCGTGCCGCTGCATCGGCGCCTGCGGACTTGCGCCCGTTCTTACGGTCAACGACGATGTTTATGGCCGTCTTACGGTTGACGACGTGCCCGGAATCATAGAAAAGTACAAGAATGCGTGAGTTATCGCTCAATGTCATGGACGTCGCCCAGAACTCTGTTTCGGCTGAGGCGACCCTGATCACCATCTCGGTAAGCGAGAGCGACAAAAGCGGCTCCCTCACAATATCCATAGAGGACAACGGCCGCGGAATGACCGCCGAACAGGTGGAGCGCGTTACCGACCCCTTCTTTACCACGCGCACAACGCGCAAGGTGGGGCTGGGCGTTCCGCTGTTCAAGCTGTCTGCCGAACAAACGGGCGGCAGCTTTGAAATAAAGTCGGAGCCCGGCAGGGGCACCAAAACCACCGCCGAATATGTAAAGGGGCACATGGATATGACCCCTCTCGGCGACATAAACTCCACCGTTTCGATTTTGATCAGATGCAATCCCGACATTGACTTTGTGTTCATCCGCAGCACAGACGACGGCTCGTTTACGCTCGACACAAGAGAGCTGCGTGCCGTGCTCGATGGCGTTCCGCTCGATACGCCCGATGTTGTGGCGTGGATAGAACAATATTTGACAGAACAAACCCAAAAACTATGCGGAGGTGCAGAAATATGAAATCATTAGCCGAGTTACAGGCTATAAGAGACAGAGCAAAGGCAAATATCACCC
Organism: uncultured Ruminococcus sp.; assembly: GCA_902798365.1. Lineage (GTDB taxonomy): Bacteria > Bacillota > Clostridia > Oscillospirales > Acutalibacteraceae > Ruminococcoides. The sequence goes on along the minus strand of CADBWP010000062.1, from coordinate 9,178 downwards.
TCAGAAAAGAAAACCCCAACGCGGCTAAGGTGCTTGTGGGCATGGCTACCTGCGGAATCGCCGCGGGCGCAAGACCCGTGCTCAACGCCTTTACCGAGGAGATCGCAAAAAGAGGTCTTCAGGACGACATCACCGTTACCCAGACAGGCTGCATAGGCATCTGCCAGTTTGAGCCCGTTGTAGAGGTAGAGATCCCCGGACAGGAGAAGGTCACCTATGTTAAGATGACCCCCGAAAAGGTTGCCAGAGTAGTAAACGACCACCTTGTTAACAAAAACGTGGTCACCGAGTTTACCATCGGCGCCAATACTTGATAAGGAGGACATTGTATGTATCGTTCTAATATACTGGTTTGCGGCGGTACCGGCTGTACCTCCTCAAACAGCCTGCAAATCGTTGATAAGCTCAAGGAAGAGCTTGAGAAGCACGGGCTTGAAAAAGAAGTAAACGTTATCACCACGGGCTGCTTCGGCCTTTGCGCCCTGGGTCCCATCATGGTTGTTTATCCCGAGGGCAGCTTCTATTCAATGGTCAAGCTCGAGGATATTCCCGAGATAGTTGAGGAGCACCTGCTCAAGGGCAGGATCGTCACCCGCCTGCTCTATCAGGAGACAGTCGAGGAGGACACCATCAAGAGCCTCAACAAAACAGCATTTTACGCCAAGCAAAAGCGCGTTGCGCTGCGCAACTGCGGCGTTATCGACCCCGAAAAGATCGACGACTACATCGCTCAGGACGGCTACATGGCTCTGGGCAAGGTGCTCACCGAGATGACCCCCGAGCAGGTAATTCAGACCATCCTCGACTCGGGTCTGCGCGGCAGAGGCGGCGCGGGCTTCCCCACGGGTTTAAAGTGGAAATTTGCCGCTGCCAACGACGCCGACCAAAAGTACGTCTGCTGTAACGCCGACGAGGGCGACCCCGGCGCGTTCATGGATCGTTCGGTGCTTGAGGGCGACCCCCACGCCGTGCTTGAGGCAATGGCGATCGCGGGCTATGCCATCGGCGCGTCAAAGGGCTACATCTACGTTCGCGCGGAGTACCCCATTGCCGTTAAGCGCCTGCAGATAGCCATAGATCAGGCTCACGAATACGGCCTGCTGGGCAAGGACATCTTCGGCACGGGCTTTGACTTTGACATTCAGCTTCGTCTGGGCGCAGGCGCGTTCGTCTGCGGCGAGGAGACCTCGCTTATGACCTCTATCGAGGGCAAGCGCGGCGAGCCCCGTCCCCGTCCTCCGTTCCCGGCTCTCAAGGGTCTTTATCAAAAGCCCACCATTCTCAACAACGTTGAAACCTACGCCAACATCGCTCAGATCATCCTTAAGGGCGCCGACTGGTTCGCCTCTATGGGCACCGAGAAGAGCAAGGGCACAAAGGTGTTTGCCCTTGGCGGAAAGATAAATCACACAGGCCTTGTAGAGATTCCCATGGGCACCACCCTGCGCGAGATCGTGTTTGAGATCGGCGGCGGCATTCCCAACGGCAAAAAGTTCAAGGCTGCGCAGACGGGCGGCCCCTCCGGCGGATGTATCCCCAGTGAGCACCTCGACGTTCCCATAGACTACGACAACCTGCTTGCCATAGGCTCGATGATGGGCTCGGGCGGACTTATCGTAATGGACGAGGACAACTGCATGGTCGATGTTGCCAAGTTCTTCCTCGAGTTCACCGTTGACGAAAGCTGCGGCAAGTGTACTCCCTGCCGCATAGGCACAAAGAGACTTCTTGAAATGCTCGACAAGATCACCAAGGGTCAGGGCACAATGGAAATGCTCGACGAGATGGAGGAGCTGTGCTACTACATCAAGGCAAACTCCCTGTGCGGACTGGGACAAACCGCTCCCAACCCCGTACTCTCGACCCTGCGCTACTTCAAGGACGAGTATATCTCTCACATTCAGAAGAAGAAATGCCCCGCAGGCGTATGTAAGGAGCTGCTCGAATACACAATCGACAAGGATAAGTGCTTCGGCTGCGGCCTGTGCGCCAGAAAGTGCCCCGTTGGCGCTATCAGCGTGTCCGATTACACCGCGCCCACCAAGAAAAAGGCAGCCTACGAGATCGACACCGCCAAGTGCATCAAGTGCGGAGCCTGCATGGAAACCTGCAAGTTCAAGGCAATATTTAAGGGCTGAGGGAAAGGAGAAATATTATGGAAATGTTGAATATCAAAATCAACGGCAGAGACTATCAGGTTGAGAAAAACACAACCATCCTCGAGGCCTGCCACAAGTTCGGCATTAAGATCCCGACCTTATGCTTCCTCAAGGAAATCAACGAGATCGGCGCCTGCCGCATGTGCCTTTGCGAGGTTAAGGGCGCAAGAAGCCTTGTCGCCGCATGCGTATATCCCATTGACCGCGACGGCACCGAGATCTTTACAAATACACCCGAAATTCAGAAATACAGAAAGATGAACCTCGAGCTTCTGCTGTCAAACCACGACAAGAAGTGTCTGTCGTGCCCCAGAAGCAACAACTGCGAGCTTCAGCAGCTTTGCCTTGAGTACGGCGTTGACGAGAAAAAGTTCGAGGGCGAGGAGACCCACTACGAGGAGGATCACTCCACGCTTCACCTTGTTCGCAACAACAACAAGTGCATACTCTGCCGCCGCTGCGTGGCAGCCTGCAAGCAGCAGTATGTTTCCGTTATAGGCGCCAACAACCGCGGCTTTGACACCGCCATCACCTGCGCGTTCGAGCAGGATCTGGGCGACGTTTCGTGCGTAAGCTGCGGTCAGTGCACCGTTGTTTGCCCCACAGGCGCGCTGGTTGAGCGCGACGACACCGACAAGGTTTTCGCCGCCATAGCCGACCCCACCAAGCATGTTGTGGTTCACACCGCTCCCTCTATCCGCGCGACCCTGGGCGAGTGCTTCGACATGCCCATAGGCACCAACGTTACCGGCAAAATGGCTGCCGCCCTTAAGATGCTCGGCTTTGACAAGGTGTTCGACACCAACTTTGGCGCCGACCTCACCATTATGGAAGAGGGCACCGAGTTTATTGACCGCGTAAAGAACGGCGGCGTGCTGCCCATGATCACCTCCTGCTCACCCGGCTGGATCAAGTTTGCGGAGCACTACTATCCCGACCTTATCCCCAACATCTCCACCTGCAAGTCTCCCCAGCAGATGCAGGGCGCTATGATAAAGTCCTACTACGCCGAGAAGGCGGGCATCGACCCCAAGGACATAGTTGTTGTATCGGTAATGCCCTGCGTTGCCAAGAAGTTCGAGATCACCCGTGACGATCAGGGCAGAGACGGAATGCAGGACAACGACATCTCCATCTCGACCCGCGAGCTTGCCAAGATGATCAAGAAGGCGGGCATTCAGTTCACCGAGCTTGAGGACGAGGAGTTCGATTCGCTCATGGGCATCGGCTCGGGCGCAGGCACCATCTTCGGCGCTACCGGCGGCGTTATGGAAGCGGCTCTCAGAACCGTTGCCGACGTGCTGACGGGCGAAGACCTCAAGCAGATCGAATACAACGATGTAAGAGGCACCGACGACATCAAGGAAGCCACCTATGAGGTTGCGGGCATGACCGTTAAGGTTGCCGTAACCTCGGGTCTTAAGAACGCCGCAAAGATCCTCGACAAGATCAGAGCAGGCGAGGCGGACTATCACTTCGTAGAGATCATGTGCTGCCCCGGCGGCTGCGTAAACGGAGGCGGACAGCCCATTCAGCCCGGTCATGTGAGAAACTTCACAGACCTTAAGGCTCTGCGTGCAAAGGCTCTGTATGAGGACGACGTCAATCTTCCCTACAGAAAGTCCCACGATAACCCCGAGATCAAGGCTATTTATGCCGACTACCTCGGCGAGCCCGGCTCTCACAAGGCGCACGAGCTTCTGCACACAAGCTTTGTAAAAAGAAAAAAGGGCATTTGATTTACGCATTTGATTAATTGATGACGAGGCCCGGTCGGAAGGAATCATAAAATTTTCCTTCCGACCGGGCTGAAATTTTTTGTATGGAAAACGCCCTTCGATTTTCGAGGGGCGTTTATTGTGTGGTAATAGTTTAGGCAACACCGCACAATTCAAGGCGCACGGCTTGCTTGAATATTGTTCCGTCAGCTTGCCCAACTCGGCAAGGCGACAGCCTTACCTCGATTTATTTGTACAACCTGACGAAAAATCTTACTGTGCAATCCGCACACCTGAATTATGCGGTATTGCCTATAATAAGCTATTGACAAAGACAGAGTATCTGTAGTACAATGTACTACAGAGGGAGTTGATTTTTATGAGTTTTTCTATAAGATTAACGGAGGAAGAAAAACAGCTGGCAAGCAGCTACGCAAGGCTCCATTCAATGTCGCTTGCCGAAGCGTTTAAGAGAGCGCTGTTTGAAAGAATTGAAGACGAATATGATATTTCCGTTGCCGACGAAGCATATAGCGATTATTTGAAAAGCGGCGAAAAAAGCAAGCCTGTTGCCGAGCTGTGGAAGGAACTGGATTTATGAAATATGCAGTAGATGAAAATGATAAAATCATGGATCGTCAAAAACCTTGTCGGGTGCGAAAATCCGCGTGCGCACGGAAAAGCGCTGGCCGCTAACCGTACAGGACAGTGGCGCTACAGAATCGGCGACTATCGATTGATTTGTTTGATAAAAGACAATGAATTGATTATTCTTGCTATGACGGTGGGGCACAGGCGGGAAATATATGAGAAATAAAAAACGCCCTTCGATTTTCGAGGGGCGCATTTTCTCACTTGTTATTTTTTGCCGTTTTAAGCGAGGCTATCAGAATACGTTTTATTTCAAGGCAATCGTCGATAAGGGATTGCGACAGTTTTTCATCTATGTAGCCTGACAGTAAAAGCAGTCTTAACCAATATTCTGTTTCGGCGGTTTCCTTTAGGGAGATTTGAAGCTTGGAGATAAAGTCAGCCTGGCTCACACCATAAACCGCTTCGTTGGCATTTGCTCCGATAAAGGTTCCGGTTTTAAAGAATAAAGAAAAAAAATAAAGAATAGTGAATAACACAGAAACGCCCCGGAAAACAGGCATTATTATTTATTCGTTATTCTTTATTCTATATTATTTGAGCCCCTCGACGTCAGGCGAGGGGCGTTTCTGGCGCGCCGGAAGAGACTCGAACTCCCGACCTTCTGATTCGTAGTCAGACACTCTATCCAGCTGAGCTACCGGCGCATGTGCGGTCTGTTGACCGCGAATAATATGATACCACACTTTTGGCTTAAATGCAAGTGTTTTTTTTGTTTTTTGTAAAAATAGCCCAAATCTGCCGCTCAGCTCTTCTTCAAAACGAGCTTGTAGGTGTCCTGAGCGCCCTCAAGGGTCAGGTTTGTGTCCGACAGCGTTTGCCTGAGGGTGTAGGTGAACACGCGCTCGCCGCCCCAGCTTTCAAGCGAGATGGTCACGGTCTTGGCGCTTTCGTCAACGGAGTATCTGCCTGCGGAGTTTTCGGCGTAGGTGTCGCTTGTCAGGGTGCAGCCGCCCTTTCCGTCAAACGTCCATACCCAGTCCTTTCCCTCCTCGGCAGATGTGTAGGTGCCGCTGAGCACGCCCTCGCTTCCGTTAAGCCCCAGCTCGCCCTCAATGTAGCTTTGCGCGCCGTCAAGCGCCGTGCTCGCGTTCAGATCTCCGCTTACGCCCAGCTCGTCCTTTGCGTAGCTTTGGGCATTATTTACAATTTTGTTACCTGTTTCCTGCAATCTTTCGGAGCATGCACAAAGAGAAAACATCATTGCGGCAGCCGCGCAAACGGCGGCAAATCTTTTGATCATAATGAAAACCTCCCGTTATTTTGTCAAAAATATTATACCATCGTGCCTGAAAATTTATTTTCCAAAAATGAAAAAAAGACTTTATTTTTTGGGAAAAGTGTGCTATAATGGGATTAATAAGCGGTCGTGAAAAAGACGCGCAAGTCGTACTTTTTTGCTGCCGGGAATTATAATACAACATATTGTGAATGTTGTAGCAAATAAGCCTGCATAGTGTATCAATAATCGGCAAAATACAATTTGATTTTTTTCGACAAAAATGCTACAATAATGGTGGTTACAGCATCGTAATTATTGTAACATATAAGATTGCGACTCAACTGTTTTGGTTTTGTATATATCCAATCTTCGGAAAGGGTGATTTGAAATGCACATAGCAATCAGAAAGGTTTCTGCGGCGTTCGTCACGACGGTTCTTCTGTTCGTAACGATATTCTCGCTGTCTGTTGTATCGGGCAGCGCTGCGAGCTTCAGCCCCAGGCTTACCTCTCCCGACAGCAGCAACCCGTATTACTACAACAGCGACTACAATGTTTTCCAGCGCTACGGCTACGGCCTGCCCAACTGTACGGCATATGCCTACGGCAGAGCATACGAGATTTTAAAGAGCGAGCCCAAGCTTTCGTGGAACGGCGCGGGACAATGGTTCGGATATAACAAGGAAAAAGGCTACTACAAATACGGCAGCACTCCCCGTGTGGGCGCTATCGCCTGCTGGTGCTACAGCGGCGGCGGACACGTCGCGGTGGTAGAGAAGATAGACAGCAGCGGCAACATGACGCTTTCCAACTCGGAGTGGGGCGGCAGAACGTTTTACCTGACCACGGCAAAAACCTCCGACTCAAACCCCGGCGGCAACAGCTGGTGGACCTTCCAGGGTTATATTTATCTGATCGATTCTCCCGACATCGTTATAGAACAGCCCGGAACGGGAATTTACAGAACAAACCTTTCAACGGGTTATCTCAACTTCCGCAGCGGAGCGGGTACAAGCTATCCCGCAATAGACAGTATTTACAGCGGAGTGACCCTTACCGTCACCCAGGTTACGGACGGCGGCGGCAACACATGGGGTTACACAACCTACAACGGCAAAAACGGTTGGGTCGCGCTTGAATACTGCACCTATGTTTCCGCGCTGCCTCAGGCGACAACGGCGGCTCCCACAACGGCGCCCCACCAAACCGTGGCTCCCGTAACGCTTCCCCCCAAGATCGTGCCTCCCGCGACAACGGCACAGACCGCAACGGCAGCTCCCGCAACGACGGTGCCTGTCACAACGGCGGCTCCCACAACGGTTCCGGCTACTACCGAGGCTCCCACAACGGCTCCTGCCGCTGTTCCTGCACAAACTACCGTAATCCCCGCAACCGAGCCCACCGAGCCCGTTGAGGAGACCACGGCTCAGCCCGTTACCGAGCCTGCCGAGGACGACGGAGCAATGCCCGTGCTTCCCTACAAAAAGGGCGCAGGCATAGGCGACATTGACGGAAACGACGTTATCGACATCAGAGACGCCACATGTATTCAGAAGTACCTCGCGTTCTTCCTCTCGCTCAACGACGAGCAGATTTCATGGTGCGACTTTGACTTTGACGGCACGGTTTCGATCTACGACGTGACCTGCATGCAAAGATACCTTTCAATGACAATCTAAAATGTGCAAAAAGCCGCCGGCTCGCTCGAGTCGGCGGTTTGTTCATACGGCGCTTTTGACCGTAAGCCGTTCACTACAGATTATTTCAAGAAACAGATCGTTCAGGCGTCGGATATAATTATCCGTATCGGAATTATTTTTTATTTCTTTATAAATATTTAAAATCTGCCTGCGTCGGAGCATGTCGATGTGCTTGGGATTCAGCACAAACGCGTTATTAAGATCACCGGGCTCAAATTTGTCAAGCCCGTCGCCGTATTCGCGCCTGTTTTTTCGCAGCAGCTCCTGCGCAACGGGGGTGAGCAGGTAGCAGAACAGAATATTGATGTCATCCTCCGAAGTATCGTCTTTAAAATAAATGCCGTGAAAGGTGGTCAGGTTTTTTACACCTGCCTCGTTGCGAACGATTTTTATTTTGTCACGGCTGAACACCGATATCCAAATCGGAGCCGGCGGACGCTTTTCGGGCGCGTACCACGGGTCGCGGTGAGACGTAAGATAGGTCTTGTCCGCACCCTGTTCCTCGCCTGTCCGTATGTATTCAAGGTCGCTGTCAAGCCGTGCTCCGGTTCCGTCAAACAGAAAAACCTTTTTCCCGGCAAGCCGCAGCTTTTCAAAGGCTTCGTCGGTAAAAACGGGAACGGTGACGTCGGGTGACTTAGCTATGCAGGGAACGCAGACCTCCGGGCTGAGCCCGAGGCTTTCTGCCTGAGCCGCGTTCAGCGCAAAAAAGCTGTTGCAGCCGGTAGCTATTCCGCGCGATACCCTGCAAAAGCTTCCGAACGGCGCCATCAATCCGTTATTATCTTCGCCATAGGATTCTTCGCCCGAAAAATAAGCGTTCCATTTAATGTCAGGGTCGATTTCGGAGTAGGGGAGATAGTGCGGCTCGTCCGCAACAGGTCGGCTGTCGGCATCAAGCGCGTTCAGCTCGTCCTTGCTGCATATGTTTATAAAGCGTATGCCGTCGTGTGGCTTGTTTTCGATAAACACAAGGCAGGAGGTCGTTATTGCGTCGTCAAACAGGCTGAGTTCGGAATCTATTTTTGCAATTGAATGAACGACCTTAAGACTGCATAACAGCTGCTTTACCGCAGCTCCGTAGCCGTTGTTGAGAAACTCATACGGCATAATATAGCAGCAGCGTCCGCCTGCGGAAAGCTCAAAAATGCTTTTTATAAGAAAATAAACGCAATGGTTGGTGTAGCCGCTGAGTTTGACGCCGTATTTGTCCGCAAAGCTTTTGATATAAGCCTTGCGGTTTTTTACGTTTTGAAACCGGTTGTACGGCGGATTGCAAACGATCGCGTCATATTTTTCAGCAAAAAAATCCGTAAGATAGTCGCAGTTGATGACCCTTGCGCCGCTGTCGTTTCTCAGGGCAGGCGCAATGGAGCTGTCTATCTCATATGCCGTTTGTGCCGATTCGGGCGACATTTGTTTTGCCGTACTCAAAAAAACTCCGTAGCCTGCCGCGGGGTCAAGCAGGGTCCCGGGTTTGTTCTTCGTCACCCATTTTACCATAACTGAGGCAATGTCCCGTGCGGTAAAAAACTGCCCCAGCTCTTTTTTTCTGTCTGTCATAGGCTGACTCCGAATAGTTCGTTAAATGCCTGCACGTCCAACGCTGCGGCGCTTTGTTCAAATCTGACATAGTAGAGCAGTCTTCCGCATCCGAGCTGCCTCAGCTCGCTTCGGTGTTCAGGCAGGTCAATACGCGTCAGTATGTTTGCTTCTTTGCTTGCTTTTA
>CADBWP010000061.1:12410-15549 GCA_902798365.1 uncultured Ruminococcus sp. | reverse complement strand
TTCTTAGCAATTAAATTATACAACGAAAGCACTGACCGGGCAACCCTTTTCGGGCTACCCGGTCTTTTACTTTGTTGGAGCTTAATGCGACAGCCCCTTTGTTTTTTTCTGATGATCTGCCTGATTATCTCTGTCGACTGCGGTTTTTTAGGTTAACAGTATTGCAAGTCCTACATTTTTGTATTATAATTATTTTGGGGCAGGTTAATTATTTGTAGATTAGAGATGCGAAAATGAAACTTCTTGAGCATGTTACAAACAAGACAAATGAATATATTGAAAATATGCCTAAGTCATTACGCAAGCGTTATGGACAGTTTTTTACCAGTAAAGAAACCGCTTCGTTTATGGCAGGCTTATTTGTATTGCCATCTAATAAGCAAAGTCTGAAAATATTGGACGCAGGTGCCGGATCAGGTATTCTTTCCGTAGCATTGATTGAGAAATTGCAGTCTTATAACCAAATCAATCATATTGAGCTTGTTTGTTATGAAAACGACACTAATATTATTGGTCTTCTGGAAGATAATCTAAATTGGGTTTCAAAGCATTCTAACATAGATATTGATTACGAGATTCGAACAGAAAATTATATTACAAGTCAAATTTTTGAATACAACAATTGGCTTGGTGCTAACCCTACGCCGGAAAAATTTGATTTAATTATCGGCAATCCTCCATATATGAAAATTGGTAAAGATGCACCTGAAGCAAAAGCTATGCCTGATGTTTGTTATGGCGCTCCCAATCTGTATTTTCTGTTTACTGCTATGGGTGTTTTCAATCTTATGCCAAATGCAGAAATGGTTTATATTATTCCTCGTTCTTGGACATCGGGAGCATATTTTAAAAAATTCAGGCAAAAGCTTCTGAATGAATGTGTTTTAGAGCATATTCACCTATTCGAAAGTCGAGATAAGGTTTTTGATAAAGAGAGCGTATTGCAGGAAACTATTATCATAAAGATAAAAAAATCAAACGAAAAGCTTGAGAAAGTCTGTATTACAACGACGCAAAGCAGTCGAGATTTTGAAAGTATATCAACATTTTGGGCACCATACGATACAATTGTCTCGGGTGCAGATAAATATGTATATTTAGCGACCAATACCTCTGAAATCAAAACATTAGAATTAGTAAATACTTGGTCTTATACTCTGCCAAAGTTGGGAATACCAATGAAAACAGGATTGACTGTAGATTTCAGAAACCGAGAAACATTAAGAAATGAAGCTGAGGATAATGCAGTTCCGTTGTTCTATTCACAGCATATACAAAATGGCAAAGTAATTTTTCCTATCGGTAAAGAAAACGAGTATATCGTTACTGACAAACAAGGTTTATTACAAGATAATGCAAACTATCTGTTTGTAAAACGCTTTACAGCGAAAGAAGAACACAGAAGACTTCAATGTGGTGTTTATTTATCGAGAGTCAAAACAAGATAAACTTTATCGGTGGATTAAGAAATCTATCTGAGTGTATCATTTACGGACTATATGTTCTATTCAATTCTACGTTATACGACGACTATTATCGTATATTGAATGGATCGACACAAGTCAATTCCACAGAGATTAATGCAATGCCTGTTCCTCCTATGGATGTGATTGAGTCAATGGGTAAAAATTTGATTGCCGAACACGATACTTCGGTGCAATCGTGTGATAAAATATTAAGGAGTTTTATTTGTGAAACGAATAGAGGAAGCAAGAGATATTTTGAAAGAATTGCAAGTGCCGGTTAAACAGCAGTCTGATATGTGTTGTTATGTTTTATTGGCAATGGCACAGATAAATAAAAAACAAGCTTGGTCTGAAGCTACAAATAACTGGATTCGTATTCACGATATTATTGGTTATATAAAAGAGCAATATGATGTTGAATATGCTGAAAACAGTCGTGAAACTATCCGAAAACAAGCATTACATCATTACAGAAATGCAGCCTTTATCGAGGATAACGGAAAAGCGACCAACAGTCCAAATTATCGTTATCGGTTAACAGATGAGATGCTTGCGGTAATACATACATACGGAACTGCACAGTGGCAATCTGAAAAAGAGGCTTTTCTTTCCAACCACGAGTCTTTGGTTAGTCAATATTCATCAAAACGTGAGCTCAGGAAAATGCCCGTTAAAATCAATGGACTAGACTTTACATTCTCGCCGGGAAAACACAATCAACTCCAAAAAGCAATAATAGAAGAATTTGCTCCAAGATTTGCACCAAACTCGGAATGCTTATATGTTGGTGATACTACTGAAAAAGACCTTGTTAAAAACATAGAAAAGCTCAAGGAGTTAGGCTTTGAAATAACTTTGCACGATAAAATGCCGGATGTTGTTCTATATTCGGAAGAAAGAAATTGGATTTATTTTATTGAATCGGTCACATCTGTAGGTCCTATGGATCCAAAACGAATTATAGAGATTAATGAAATGACTGCTGATGTTTCTGCTGGTAAAATCTTCGTTACAGCTTTCCTTGATTTCAAAACATTTAAAAAGTTTTCCGAAACACTTGCTTGGGAAACAGAAGTGTGGATTGCCGATATGCCGGATCATATGATTCACCTGAATGGTGATAAGTTTTTGGGATCTAGGAAATAAAAAAGGGAAAGGATAAAGAATTATGGGATTAAAGGAAGAAATTGCCGCAAAAAGAAAAGAAATTGTTGTAGATTCATATCCAATGTCTATTGGTGAAGTTATCCTGACGAGCAATTTGTGCAACAGGTTGTTGCACAAATTCCGTGGGGACAGAACATCGTGCTGCTTGATAAGGTAAATGATGATAATACTCGCCGCTGGTATGCGGAAAAGACGCTTAAAAACGGTTGGACGCGAAACGTTTTGGCTCACCAAATCGAAAGTGATTTATACACCCGTCAGGTGATCGCCAATAAGGTTTCCAACTTCGAGAACCGTTTGCCTTCACCGCAGAGCGAGCTTGCCGTGCAGACAATGAAAGACCCGTACATTTTTGATTTCATTCCGTTCCGTGAGGATATGGTGGAGCGCGATATTGAAAACGCTTTGATTAAGGCAATACCGCATAATTCAGGTGTGCGGATTGCACAGTAAGATTTTTCGTCAGGTTGTACAAATAAATCGAGGTAAGGCTGTCGCCTTGCCGA
>CADBWP010000061.1:0-12375 GCA_902798365.1 uncultured Ruminococcus sp. | reverse complement strand
CGAGGTAAGGCTGTCGCCTTGCCGAGATTTTTTGGGCAAGCTGACGGAACAATATTCAAGCAAGCCGTGCGCCTTGAATTGTGCGGTGTTGCCTTAAAGATGTTACTAAGCTGCTTTTGGAGCTTGGAACCGGTTTTGCTTTCCTCGGCAATCAGTACCATCTTAATGTTGGCGGCGACGATTTCTATATTGATCTGCTGTTTTACAATCTGAATCTGCGCTCGTATGTCGTGATCGAATTGAAAACAGGCGACTTTAAGCCCGAGTACGCAGGTCAGCTCAATTTCTATCTTTCCGCGGTAGATGGGATCCTGAAAACCGAGCAAGATAATCCTTCTATCGGTTTGCTGCTCTGCAAAAACAAAAACGATTTGGTAGCAGAGTATGCCCTAAAGGATATGTCCAAACCGATCGGCGTAAGCGAATACAAAATCACAAGCAATCTTCCGGAAGAATTGCTAAACCAATTACCGTCGGTAGAGGATATTCAGAATAGGATAAAGTTTGAAAAATGAAGAAAGATTTGACATGAAAATAATGTCGTGAATCGTCCTCAGTACAAAACACGCAAGCAACAAAACAACGCAAAAGCTCCGCAAGCTGCCCTCTGTGCTTGAAAAATCCATAAAAGAGATAATATTACTTTGCATTACTTGTTGCTTAATACCGATTTGTGTGGTAGAATCGGAATAAACCGTTGAACAGGGGGGTGATTGGTATTGATGTGAAAATCGAGCTGATAAAGGCAAAGCTTGAGGATTTGGAAGCCGTGTGGAAAATGCAGGTCGAGGCGTTTGCCGGGCTTTACGAAAAATACCAAGACACCGAAACAAGCCCCGCAACCGAAAAGTACGGGGACATTCTGTTTCGCTTCGGGCTGCCCGAAACCACCTACTACTTCATCACCGCAGACGGCGAAAGGGTGGGCGTTATCCGTGTTGTTGACAAGAGGGACGGCGTGACCCGCAAAAGGATCTCGCCCATCTTTATTATGCCCGGTCACCGCAACAAGGGTTATGCGCAGCAGGCGATAGCGGAGGCGGAGCGGCTTCACGGAGAAACAAACTGGAGCCTCGATACCATTTTGCAGGAAAAGGGCAACTGCTATCTGTACGAAAAAGCGGGTTATCATCAAACGGGCGAAACAAAGGTGATAAACGACAAAATGACAATAGTTTTTTACGAAAAGGACTGACTTGTATGGCTTCCTCAAAGGATTATCTGAATTATGTGCTTGAACAGCTCGAAGGAATCGACGGCGTATCATACCGCCCGATGATGGGGGAGTACGTTTTGTATTACAAAGAAAAGGTGTTCGGCGGCATCTATGACAACCGCCTGCTTGTCAAGCCGGTAAAGGCTGCGGCTGCGCTTATGCCGGACGCGCCTCTCGAGCTGCCGTATGACGGCGCAAAGGAAATGCTTATGGTTGAAAACGCGGAGGACAGGGAGTTTATGGCTGAGCTTTTGAACGCTATGTATGACGAGCTGCCCGCGCCGAGAAAAAAGAAAAAATAAGCGGCAAGCTGCAAAATATTACATAATAATTCAAAAAAACACAAATACATATTGACTAAATAGCGGTAAAGTGGTATCATTATATACAATATGTTGTGTGTTTATTCAAAATGGTGAGGAAGTGTCGGCGTGTTCAGGCGTCTGGGTAGTCTGCTTCTTGCCCTGTGTGCGGTAATAACAGGGTTTTGTTATTGTGCGTCTGCTCAGACCGGCGGCGATCTTTCCGTGCTCCGGAACTGCAGGAGGATTTTTGCGTACAGCGGAAATTCTTCTGCTTATTTTTTTGGCTTCAGCCATACCGTGCTGTACAGCGCACGCGTGATCCCCGACATATCGGTTTATTCTTACGAGATAAACGGCGTTATCCGCAGCGTCGCCCACGACGAAGCCTGCGCCTACGCCTTATATGAAACCTCGCCCTCGGGCACTTTCCGCCTGCTTGCAATAAACATGACGAGCGGCGAATGCTCCGACAGTCCCGTTACCTTCGACAAATCGGTCGTGTCGGATTCCTTTGCGGTTTCCGGCGGTGAGGTCTTTCTTGTGACCGGCGGAGCTTACGCGGCTGCGGTAAGCTACAGGGACGGCGTCCGCAGGCATCGCTATTCCGTCCCGGACGGAGTGAGCCGCTTGTTTGTCAACGGCGGCAGCGCATATGCACAGTCCTGCGGCGGAGATATTTACAGGCTGTCGGGAGGCACGGCGACCTTTTGCGCCTCGGCGGAGGGCGGCTTTTGCAACGCAGGCGACGGATATATTTTTACCGACAGCGGCAGGCTGGTTTCTCTTTCGGGCGGTATGGACTACCGGTACAGCGCCGACTTTGCGATAAAGACCCGGTCGGGAGTGTTTACACAAAGCGGCTGCCTGCTGTTTGCGGCGGCAAACGAAAAAACCGCCGTGCTTGACGGCGATTACTCCTGCTCGGTATATGACAATATAAAAACGGACGCTGTGCCTGCGGATAATGAAAATGATAAACAATACGAGCCTCCCGAGGCGGCGCGTGAATACCCGGAGCTTAACATCATCGGCGGCTGCGTTGCAGGTATAGCCGCCGGAACCACGGTGCGCGGCCTTTGCGGCAGCTATCCGCAGATCACGTCGGTTTATGACGGCAGCGGAGGTCGGGTCACCTCAGGCAAGCTTAAAAGCGGATATTCGGTGCAAACCGACAGCGGAAGCTTTTTTGTGGCTGTGCGCGGCGATCTGAACGGTACCGCAAGCGTCAATTCAGCCGACGTCAAAGCTCTGTCTGAATATGTTATAAGCGACAAAAGTCTTGACGGCTGCTTTTTTGTCGCCGCCGACATGAACGGCGACAACGCTGTTGATACAAGAGATTTGCTGCTGCTCGCGCGCGAGTGCGGGTAGCTTATCGCCTGCAGCGGTCGATGACCATTTGCAGATACGGCAGCAGCTCAAAGCCCATGCGCTCATAAAGGCGTTTGGCGCCCTCGTTGTCGTCCTCGACCTCAATGCGCAGGCGCGCTGCGTCGGGCAAAGACTTTAAAAACTCAAAAAATTCGGTTGCCAGCCCCTTGCCACGGTACTGCTCCTCAATGAATATCTCTTCAATGGTGACAGATACTCCTCCTGCCTCCTGGGAAAAGGTTTTTGAGAGCAGCGCAAAGCCGCAGGGGGTTTTGTCATGCTCAAAAATATAGCATTTAAGATAGTCGTCGGAGCGCATAAGCTCGTTGAACGTCACCTCGTAGTTGGCGCGCGGAACCGGCGCTTCGACCGCGTCGGAGTGGTAAAACAGGTCAACGTACTTCATGTACAGGGCTTTGTCGGCTTCGGTTATCGGTCTGAACATCCTTTATGCCTCCTCCAAAACCGCCGCAGCTTCGTCAAGGTCGCGGCAAAGGTGTGTTATCATGGGCTTTATTTCTTCCGTCGGGGGAATAAGGTCGGGCACCATAAAGGTCGTCATGCCGGCGGCGTATGCCGCCTTTATCCCGTTTATGCTGTCCTCAAACGCGGCGCAGTCTTCGGGCGGCACTCCGAGCCTGTAGGCGGCGGTGAGAAAAACCTCGGGGTGCGGCTTGCCGTTTGTAACATCCTCTCCGCACACCAGCGCGTCAAAATAACCGAGAACGCCTGCGCTCTCAAGGTTTAGCACCGCCGTCGCGTGCGAGGTGGAGGTGGCAAGGGCTGTTTTCATACCCTTCTTTCTGCACATCTCAAGAATGTTGTACAGACCCTTTTTTACGGGAATACCTTTTGCCTTGATTATCTCGACATAGCGCGCCTTTCCCTTGTCGGCAAACTCCCAGTACGGAAAATCGTCGCCGTATTGGCTCAGATAGTACAGGTGAACCTCTTTTTTGCGCTTGCCCACGGTCTGCTTGAACATCTCTATGTTGTAGTCGTATCCCGCCTCGTCAAGCATTTGCTGCCAGTTGTTATAGACAAGGCGTTCGGTGTCGAACATCAGCCCGTCCATGTCAAAAATCGCGGCTTTTATCATTGTAAATACCTCATATACTGCATCAGGCTACCTCACGGAGATAGCCTGTTTTTCATTCTATAGATCTATTATCAAAAACTCACAGCTCATGGGCTTCATATAGAGCTTGTAGTTTTCAAATTTGCTGCCGAAGAACACCCGTCCGCCCGTGTAGCCCGGCGGCGGATCGATGACCACCTCGTGATCGTTCAGGTTAAAGGTGCAGAACATCGCCGTTTTGTCGTCGTAGCGAATATACGACATGCGTCTGTCCTTGGCGTAGGCGTTGATAAACTCGCCGTCCCACAGCGCGGAGACCTCCTGCCTCAGCTTGCCGAGGATTCGGTGCCATTCTATCAGCTCTTGGTTTTCCTTGCCCCAGGGGTAGCAGCAGCGGTTGAACGGATCGCGGTAGCCCTCCATGCCCGCCTCGTCGCCGTAATACACGCACGGAAAGCCCGGCAGGGTAAACTGCATTGCCACAGCAAGCTTAAGAAGCTGTATGCCGCGCCTGCGCTGATCGTCGTTCAGGTGAGTGCTTGCCTGCCAGCCTCTGTCGCGCCCGTTGAGCGGCTCGCCGGCGATAACCGTCAGCGCGCGCTCGGTGTCGTGGGTGGAAAGAGAGTTCATAAGCACCCTGAGCACGGGGCGCGGATAGTTTTCGACGACGCTCATTATCGCAGCCATCGAATAGCGCGCATCCTGTCCGCGGCAGAAGTCGAGGATAGCGCCGCGGAACACGTAGTTCATTACCGAGTCAAGCTGCTCGCCAAGCAAAAACTTTCTTCTGGCGCCGTAGCTTTCCTTGTTGCTGGCGTCCTCCCAGACCTCGCCCACGATAAACGCCTCGGGGTTTTCGTCCTTGACCGACTTGCGCAGGTTTTCCATAAATTCGTCGGGAAGCTCGTCGGCGACGTCGAGACGCCAGCCCGAGTTGCCGCGGCGCATCCAGGTGCGCACTATGCCGTTCTTGCCGTTGATGTATTCGTTGAACGCCGGGTCGGTCTCGATGACCTCGGGCAGGGTGTCAAAGCCCCACCAGCTGTGATAGTTGTTCGGCCATTCGTTGAACTTGTACCAGCTGAAATACGGCGAATCCTTGTCGCGGTAGGCGCCGCCCTCGCCGTAGCGTCCCGAGCGGTTGAAATATACGCTGTCGGAGCCCGTGTGCGAGAACACGCCGTCGTTGATAACGTGGATACCGCGCTTTTTTGCCTCGGCGCACAGCGTTACAAAGTCGTCGTTCGTGCCCAGAATGGGGTCAACGTGCGAGTAGTCGCCCGTGTCGTAGCGATGGTTTGAGTACGCCTCGCCTATCGGGTTGAGGTAAATGCAGCTTACGCCGATGCTTTCAAGGTAGTCGAGCTTTTGGGTAATGCCCTTAAGGTCGCCCATGAAGAAATCGCTGTTTGTTATCATTCCGTTTTCGTCGGGCTGCCATTGGGGCAGGGCGTACCAGTCGTCGTTTCGCTTAAAGTCGGTGCGCTCAAGCTCCTTTTCCTCTCCGCTGAAGTTGAAGCGGTCGGGGAAGATCTGATACATCACGCCGCCCACGGGCCACCTCGGCGTGGTAAAGCCCTTTTTGTAGCAGGTGATCTGCCAGCTTCTGCCGGGGTGCTCCTCTATGGAGCTTATCTTGTACGGGTCGCCCGGGCACAGGTACCTTGTTCCGTAAATGGTCTTAAGGCGGTAGTTGTACCAGTACAGACCCACGCGGTCGGGGGCAAAGTCGCACTCCCAGATCTCGGTGTTTTCGTCAAAGGTGCCGCACCAGATCATCTTGCGGTGCTCCCAGTTGCAGTCGTAGTCGTATTTTACGCAGAGCTCCGCCGCCTTTGCGCGGCAGTCGCGCGGAAGCAGAATCCTGAAATGTATCACGGTGTCCTGCTCCACGGCGCCGAACGGCGAGCGGTAATATATTTTCTGCGAATCAAAAGGAATAGACATGGTTTGTCAGCCCCTCATTATTTGCACATGCGGTAATTATACCATATGTGACGGGATATTTCAAGTTTTAAAAACCGCGCAAATCAAGGCGCACGGCTTGCTTGAATATTATTCCGTCAGCTTGCCCAAAAAATCTCGGCAAGGCGTCAGCCTTACCTCGATTTATTTGTTCAACCTGTCGAAAAAACTTACTGTGCAATCCGCACACCTGAATTATGCGGTATTGCCTTGACTTTTACGGCGGGTTGTTGTATCATTTAACATGAGTAACTATGATAATTTATTATACATAAAAAGGAGGTCTGTGAAATGCCCGATATGTCCCTGTTTTTTGATCTGGGCGTGGTGGGGCTGCGAATCATTCTGCCGCTGTACGCCATAGTAATAGTATATCAATGCTATGCGGCAATGCGCCGCCGCAGACGTCCCGAAAAGCCGCTTGTGTCGCTTTACAACACGCGCACGGGCGGAATGCTTCCCGTTGTGTTTTGGGAAAACTCAATTGGCAGAAGCCGTTCAAGCGACATAGTGGTCAGCGACCCGTCGGTTTCGCGCAATCATTGCGTTCTGCTCAGGCGAAAGGCGGGCTGGTTCATCACCGACGTCGGCTCGCTCAGCGGCACCTTTGTAAACGGCGTAAAAGTAACCGGCAGGGCACAGGTGCTCATAGACGACATCATCACCATAGGCACCACAAATTATCAGTTCCGCCGCGGAGATGATTTTCAGTCGCCGCTGCGCTCGAGTTGGTTCTTCTCAAAGGTCAGCGACAAGCCTGCGATCAAGGCGTGGAAGCTCATGCTCATGGTAACGCTGTTCCACTTTTTTATGGCGGCAGAGGCTATGTTCTGGAACGACGGAACCAACGTGTATTCTCCGCTCATCCTCTTTTTTGCCCTTGCGGCGGTAGAGTGGGGCTTCTTTTCGGTGTCTTATTTCGCTCTCAGGCGCGTAAACTTCGAGCTTGAGGCTCTGGGGCTGTTTTTGACGGGCGTGGGCGTTATGCTGCTCGTCAGGCAGGTGGAGCGTTCGGCTTATGTACAGCTTATCGCGGCAGGCATAGGCATAGCTATCTATTGTGCGATTATAAAATTTATTGAGGATCCCGACAAGGTCAACAAGCTGAGGCTTCCTCTTATGATAGCGGCGGTGGTCATGCTGTCGGCAAGCATAGTGCTGGGCAAGGTTACCAACGGCGCGGCAAACTGGGTGTATATCGGATCGATCTCGTTCCAGCCGTCCGAGTTTGTAAAAACTATTTTCATCTTTATAGGTGCTTCCGCGCTGGATACCCTGCAAACCAAAAAGAATTTGATAGAGCTTATCGTGTTCTCGGTTGTGTGTGTGGGTCTTCTGGCGCTCATGGGCGACTTCGGAACCGCGCTCATATTCTTCGTCACCTTCCTGCTCATAGCGTTTATGCGCTCGGGCGATTTCAAAACCATAATCCTCGCGGTGGCTGCCGCGGTGTTCGGCGTTATCATCGTGCTGTGGTACAAGCCGTATGTGGCAAACCGTTTCAGCGCGTGGCGGCACGTCTGGGAGCACGCCCAGGATACGGGCGGCTATCAGCAGGTTCGCGTGCTTACCTATACGGCGGCGGGCGGACTGTTCGGCGTGGGCATAGGCAACGGCTATTTCAAGCAGTATTTTGCCTCGGAAAGCGACCTTGTGTTCGCCCTTTGCGCCGAGGAGATGGGCGTGATAGTTGCGATAGTCCTCGCTCTTTCGGTCGCCCTGCTTATGATATACGCGCGCGCCATAACAACGCGCTGCCGCAGCACCTTCTATTCCATTTCGGCGTGCTGCGCCGCTGGACTGCTTGTGGTTCAGCTTTCGCTCAATATTTTCGGCGCAACCGATATCCTGCCCCTTACGGGCGTGACCTTCCCGTTCGTCAGCTGCGGCGGCTCCAGCGTCATCTCCTGCTGGGGACTGCTGGCGTTTATAAAGGCCGCCGACGAGCGAACCTATTCATTAAAAAGATAACTCGATAACTCATTATATAATCACATTATGAAAGGGCGGTGACCGGCTTGAAGCGTGTGCTCAGGCGCAGTACGCTTGTATTGATTCTCACGATCGCGTTTATCGCGGGCATAGGCTATTTTACGGCGGAGCTTATAATGAACTCCCGCGACTGGGTTGCTCAGCCGTACAACGCCCACATCTCGGGCAGCGGCGGACTGGAGCAGGCGGGCAGAATACTCGACCGCAACGGCAAGGTTCTCGCCCAAACCGAAAACGGCGTCCGCCTTTATAACGAGGACGAGCGCGTAAGGCGCGCGCTGCTTCATACGGTGGGCGACAACAGCCTCAACATCTCGACAGCCGTGCAAAGCAAGTACCGCTCGATGCTCACGGGCTACAGTCTTGTGTGGGGACTCAACATGCCGCAGTCGCTGCGCGTTTCTCACGACATAACCCTTACGGTGGATGCGGACGTGTGCGCCGCCGCCTATGATGTTCTGAACAGCTACGGCAAAAAGGGCGCGTGCGTGGTCTATAACTATAAAACGGGCGAGGTCATCTGCTCTGTCAGCACCTACGGCTATGACCCTCAGGCTCCGCCCGAAATAAACGAATCGAACGAAAGCGAATACGACGGCGTTTATCTTGACAACGTCATTTCGTCTTCATATACCCCCGGCTCCATATTCAAGCTTGTTACGGCGGCGGCGGCAATAGAAAACATTCCGGACCTGTACGAGCGCACCTGGTATTGCGAGGGCAGCGAGGAGATAGGCGGCAGCGACATCACCTGCGTTGAATCGCACGGCGAGATCGACTTTAAGCTGGCTATGGCAAAGTCCTGCAACATAGTGTTCGCGGAGCTTGCCGTGGAGCTCGGCGCCGAAAAAATGACCGAGACCGCCAAAAAGATGGGAATAAACATGAGCTTTGAGTTTGACGACGTTCAGACCGCTATGGGATACTTTGACGTGTCAAAGGCAGACCGGAACCAGCTTGCCTGGTCGGGCATAGGTCAGTACAGCGACAAGGTAAACCCCATGCAAATGGCGATAATCTGCGGCGCCATAGCAAACGGCGGCACGGGCATAGCCCCAAGCTACATAAAGGACGGCACGGGCGACCTGCTGTCGCTTATAGGCATCAAGGGAAACAAAAAGTATGACCTTGTGGCGCCTGCCACCGCGCAAAAGCTCGACGAGGTAATGCGATATACAATAACCGATTATTACGGCGACGACCTGTTCGGAGGCCTTTCGGTCTGCGCCAAGACCGGCACCGCCGAGGTGGGCGAGGAAAAGCTGCCCAACGCCTGGATGGTAGGCTACGCCAAGGACGCCGACTGTCCGCTCGCCTTTGCCTGCGTGGTAGAGGACTCGGGCTTCGGCTTTGAGTACGCCGGTCCGGTGGCAGAGACCGCCATGATAAAGGCGGCAGAAAAGCTGCGCGGGCGCATGTAAGCAAATCACGACAATTTATCATAGAAAGGAATACCCACATGAATTTTTTAAAGGCCATGTTTGGCAACTACAGCAAGCGAGAATTAAAGCGGATCAAGCCCCTGAGCGACAAGGTTCTCGCCCTCGAGGATAAATACGCCGCCATGAGCGAAAGCGAGCTCAAGGGGCAGACGGCTCTGCTTAAGGAGCGCCTTGCAAACGGCGAAACCACCGACGACATTCTGCCCGACGCCTTTGCGGTGTGCCGCGAGGCAAGCTGGCGCGTGCTCGGCATGAAGCACTTCCCCGTTCAGGTCATAGGCGGCATTGTGCTGCACCAGGGACGTATCGCCGAGATGAAGACCGGTGAAGGAAAGACCCTTGTGGCGACCCTGCCGGCTTATCTGAACGCGCTTACGGGCGACGGCGTTCACATCGTTACCGTAAACGACTACCTTGCCCGCCGCGACTCCGAGTGGATGGGCAAGCTCTACAAGTATCTGGGGCTCAAGGTGGGTCTTATCGTTCACGACCTTGACAACGCCATGAGAAAGGAAGCCTACAACGCGGACATAACCTACGGCACAAACAACGAGATGGGCTTTGACTATCTGCGTGACAACATGGTCGTATATAAAGAAAACAAGGTTCAGCGCGGTCACGCCTTCGGCATCGTCGATGAGGTTGACTCCATTTTGATAGACGAGGCGAGAACTCCGCTCATCATCTCGGGCAAGGGCGACAAATCCACCGACCTCTATCAAAAGGCGGACGCTTTTGCCAAGACCCTTCACATGGAGCGCTTTACCGAGATCGACTCCAAGGAGGACATGGACGCCTACTACACCGAGCACGGCATAGACTATGTTGTTGATGAAAAGCAGAAAACCGCCACCCTCACCCAGCTGGGCGTTAAAAAGGCCGAGGAGCACTTCGGCATAGACAACCTTACCGACCCCGACAACCTCGCGTTGCAGCACCACATCAACCAGGCGATAAAGGCAAACGGCGTTATGAAGCTCGACGTTGACTACGTTGTAAAGGACGGCGAGATAATCATTGTAGATGAGTTTACCGGCCGCCTTATGTACGGCCGCCGCTTCAACGAGGGTCTGCACCAGGCCATCGAGGCGAAGGAGGGCGTAAAGGTTCAGTCCGAGAGCAAGACCCTCGCCACCATCACCTTCCAGAATTACTTCCGCCTTTACAACAAGCTTTCGGGCATGACCGGTACCGGCGCGACCGAGAGCGAGGAGTTTCAGGAGATATACAAGCTCGACGTTGTGGAGGTTCCCACCAATAAGCCCGTTATCCGCGAGGATCTGCCCGACTCGGTGTTCAAGACAGAAAACGGTAAGTTCAACGCGGTCATCGACCAGATCGTCGAGGCTCACGAAAAGGGTCAGCCCGTTCTGGTTGGTACCGTTTCCATCGAAAAGTCGGAAAAGCTTTCCAAAATGCTCAAGCGCCGCGGCGTAAAGCATAACGTGCTCAACGCAAAGCAGCACGACAAAGAGGCAGAGATAGTCGCTCAGGCAGGCAAGCTGGGCGCCGTTACCATAGCCACCAACATGGCAGGACGCGGCACCGACATCATCCTCGGCGGTAACGCCGAGTACATGGCAAAGGAGTCCATGCGCAAGCAGGGCTTCCCCGAGGAGCTTATAGAGGAAGCCACGGGCTATGCCGAAACCGACAACGAAGAGATAATCGAAGCCCGCAAAACCTTCCGCGAGCTCAACGACAAATATAAGGAAGAGCTTAAGGACGAGGCGGATCAGGTTCGCGCCGCCGGCGGCCTTATGATAATCGGCACCGAGCGTCACGAGTCACGCCGAATCGACAACCAGCTGCGTGGTCGTTCCGGACGTCAGGGCGACCCGGGCGTAAGCCGCTTCTTCCTCTCTACCGAGGATGACCTCATGCGCCTGTTCGGCGGCGACCGTATGCGCGCTATGATGGAACGCATGAATGTTGATGAGGACACCCCCATCGAAAACAAAATGCTCACGGGCATCATTGAAAACTCTCAGGAAAAGGTAGAGCTGCGCAACTTCGGCATACGTAAGGACGTTCTCAAATACGACGACGTTCTCAACAAGCAGCGCGAGATCATCTACACCCAGCGCGACCAGGTGCTCAACGGCGAGGATCTTCACGACACCGTGCTCAAAATGCTTGAGGACACCATCGACACCTCAATACACCACTATCTGCCCGACGGTCCGCACGAAAACTGGAACTATCAGAGCCTTGTCGAATACTACAAGGGCTGGATAATCTCGGACGAAGAGAAATACAAGTTTGATTCGCGCGACCTCGAGGACATGGAGTCCGACGAGATACGCGAGATGATCGTGGGCGACGCAATGGACATCTACAAGGCAAACGAGGAGCTGCTGCCCGCCGAGACCATCCGCGAGATGGAGCGCGTTTATCTGCTCAAGAGCGTTGACACCCATTGGATGGATCACATCGACGCCATGGATCAGCTCAAAACCGGCATCCACCTGCGCTCCTACGGTCAGCACGACCCAGCAGTTGAATACACCAACGAGGGCTTCTCGATGTTCGACGAGATGATCGAGAACATCCGCGAGGACACGGTTCGCCTTATGCTTGTGATGCCCAAGCGCGTTTATGAGATCCAGAAGCGCCAGGAGGCGATAGAGGCGGCGCGCAAGGCTGCTGAGAAGCAGGCTGCTGCGGCTCATCAGGTTATGCTCGACAAGGGCGAGGAAAAGCCCAAGGAAAACCCCGTGACAGCGGCGATCAAGCGCGAGCAGGTGGCAAAGCCCACCCAAACCTCGGGCGACGGCACCGACACCGCCAACAAAACCGTGCGCAAGGGCAAAAAGGTTGGCAGAAACGACCCCTGCCCCTGCGGCAGCGGCAAAAAGTATAAAAAATGCTGCGGCAGAGACGCGTGAGATTAGTATAAAACAAAACAAGGGGCTGTCGCATTAAGCTCCAACAAAGTAAAAGACCGGGTAGCCCGAAAAGGGTTGCCCGGTCAGTGCTTTCGTTGTATAATTTAATTGCTAAGAA
>CADBWP010000060.1 GCA_902798365.1 uncultured Ruminococcus sp. | reverse complement strand
AGCCGTATTTATCCTTTAGAAAAGAATTTCCGGAATTATATCAAAAAATGAACGAATTAGTGGAAGCCTAGGCTTGCAAAACAATATTACAGAGCCACGGTTTATTGTATTGATAACCGCATTATAATTCCAAAACCGAATAATAACCAAGTCGCCAAGTCGGAACCCTCCTGCTTGGCGGCGTTTTCTATCGTCTTGCTTGGCGGATATTGCTATATCTGCATTTTTATGGTAAAATCCTATAAAATGAAAATGAGGAGATAATTGCTGTGAGCTTAATTAAAAACGCCTACCCTATTTTAGAATATGACACCGAAAGCAAGGCAATCATTATGCCTGGGCACAGTACTGGTTTTCACTTTCCTGAAAGAGCGGTTATGCTGTTTATGGATACAGAAGTGGATCATTATGCGTTGGAAAATGATTGCGAGATCATCGGTCAATTCAACACGGTCACAAAAGTATTTAATGTTTATAAAACGATTCATAACGGTGTTGAACTTGCCGTTTGTCAGGCTCCTTTAGGCAGCGCGGCGGCAACACAAAGTATGGAGCAGCTGATTGCCGGCGGCGTGAAAAAAATCATTGCCGCAGGATGCTGCGGCGCTTTGATTGCCGATAATGAAGGTGATTTTTACCGTTTCCGCATTGCGGCAGGAGGGAACATCATACCATTATTTGCCGCCGTCAAGGGAAGTGTCGCTCAATGATAATGCCGTTAATGCGATAGCTGCGGTATTGGAACGCCGCGGCTTTCACTACAGGAAGTGTAAAACGTGGACGACAGACGGCTTTTTTCGTGAAACAAAAGAAATGGCAGAGTATCGCAAGGCAGAGGGCTGTTCCGTGGTGGAAATGGAATGTGCTTCGCTTGCCGCCTGCGCCGAGTTTCGCAACATAATTTTCGGTCAGTTATTATTCACTGCGGATTCATTGGCGAATATTGAATCGCACGACATACGAAATTGGGGTAATCGTCATTTTGCTTTGGCTATGGCTTTGGCAATGGACGCGGCGACTGAGGTTTAGCGATAAGAAGTGCTGTTTTTGTAGTTTGTTTCTGCTGTAACAGTCTTGTTTCGCGGCAACAAACCGGCAACATAATTTTTGACAGAATTTACTTGCAATACAAATAACAGAAATACTCCGTGCTAAAAGCCTTAAGCCCTTAGCTGTGTGCAAATGCAGCTAAGGGCTTTTGTCATTTGTGGGGATAATTCTTATTTAACACTTGATTTTTTTTTACGGTTATTGTATAATAGTCGTGCAATCGCCGGTGTGATGGAATTGGCAGACGTAGCGGACTCAAAATCCGCCGGTAGCGATACCGTACCGGTTCGAGTCCGGTCACCGGCACCAAAACGCCCCGTCGCAAAAGCGTCGGGGCACAATTATTAGTGAGCATAGAATAAAGAGTATTATTCTTTGTTCACTATTCTTTATTTTATAATCAAAAGGGGGATACTTATGACTTTGTACCTGTTTGTCGCCGTTATTGCGCTTGTGTGTATTTTCGGCTTTTTCAACGAGAAGGTCACGCGGCTCACATATGAGATTTCGCTTATGCTGTTTTCCGTTGCGGCAGGGCTTATTCTGCTGCCGGCGTCGGCGGTTTTAAATGGAACAAGCGCGGGCGAGCTGCTTGACAGCACCATGCTTTTTGACATTCAGGAATTTCTGATGGAGGGCGTGCTGTGCTTTATGCTCTTTGCAGGCTCGTGCCACATGAAGCTTTCTGACTTTAAACAGCACGCGCGTCAGATAACCGTGCTGGCGTTTGTGTGCACGCTGTTGGGCGCCTGCTTTTACGGAGGGCTTATCTACGGGGCTTCGCTGCTTCTCGGAGTCGATCTTTCGCTGCCCGTATGCCTGATGTTCGGCAGCATCATCGCCCCCACCGACCCCATTGCCGCCACGGGCATATTAAGCAAATTCGGGCTGCCCAAAAACATATCCTTTTTGATTCAGGGCGAGTCGCTGTTTAACGACGGAGTCGGCGTTGCGCTGTTCGTCTGCTTTTCGGGCATGGTAACGGCTTCGTCCTCGGACAGCTTTTTGGGCGTAATGCTTAAAGAGATTTTAGGCGCGGTTGCCGTGGGCGCTGCTGCAACGGTTTTGTGTTTTTTGATGTTCCGCTTTGCAAAAAGCAAGACGCTGCGCATTTTCATCAGCCTGCTTGCGGTATCGTTGTCTTACGCGGTGTGTGAAAAATGCGGTTTTTCGGGAGCTATCGCCTCGGTTATCTGCGGAATACTGTTTTCTGCGCTGCGCTCGCGTTTTTCGGCAGAACCGCAGGAAGAGGCTCAGTCCTTTGACGAGTTCTGGGAAACGCTTGACGCTCTGTTCAACTCTGCGTTATATGTAATGCTCGGTCTTTCGTTTGTCCGCATTTTGCAGATGGAGTACGTTATTCTGCTGTCGCTTGTTGCGATCACCGCAAATCTTTTGGCAAGAGCCGGCAGCCTCGGCATCTCCTCGCTGATAATGGGCAAAATACCCGACGGCTACGACAAGCTCAGCTTTATAAAGCTGCTTACCTGGGGAGGTTTGCGCGGCGGACTGTCGGTAGCCCTTGCAATGAGCACGCGCGATATGCTGCCCGAGTCAGCCTACGGCATTATTTTAGGCGGCACCTACGCTGTCGTATTCTTCACGACCGTTGTTCAGGGACTGACCATGAAGCCCGTATATAAGCGGATAAGCAGAAAAATAACCTGATTTGACCGCACGGCTGCAACGCGCTTTACAAATCAAATCGGGTATGCTATAATAAGCAGCGTTCGGGCGGGGCTTTGAGGTAGAAAATGTGCTGCTATACACCTTTACGGTTTTAAGAGATGCGGGATGTGGCACACCCGCCGAGTCCGCCCGACAGGGGCGGTTTTTGCTTTAAGGAATCGTCGGATACCACCGTTGCAAAAGGGATTTTTGCCTTTCATACAGTAAAATCGGTCAGATAATCCTCCAGTAACCAGTCAAAGTGGATCGGATCGGGGTCAGCCTTACGAAAAAGCTCAAGCAGGGCTTCCGCGTCGCGCCTGCTTGGGGTTATGTCGCCGACACGCCAAATAAGCCTGCCGTCCTCGCAAACCGCTATCCCATACGATTTGCCGCCGGCAGTACGCTCCTCTGTTAAATTGTAATCCCTCATAAAGACCCTTCCGTAAATCGGTTTGTTCAAAGCATTGATTTGTTATATATTATCACAGTTATTACGCTTTAGTCAATGCTTTTTTCTTTCTTCAACAGAAAAATTATTCGGGTATTTTTGTGTATTTTACCGAATTTGGCAATATATGATGTAGGTTGGTTAAAAAAATATATATGTTTTGCTATTCGTTTTTCTTTCCTTTCAGTTCCTCCAACAGCTTTTGCTTGGACTGTTGCTTTTGCAGTATTTGATCGACGTTTTTATCTTTCAGTATCTCGG
Source organism: uncultured Ruminococcus sp. (assembly GCA_902798365.1). GTDB lineage: Bacteria > Bacillota > Clostridia > Oscillospirales > Acutalibacteraceae > Ruminococcoides. The sequence goes on along the minus strand of CADBWP010000060.1, from coordinate 6,090 downwards.
GATACTTTTCTTGAAAATCCAACAGTAGCTCACGCGCGTTTTGTTCGTTCTCTCTGATCGATTCATACATCCTTTGATAATCTCCGTCAGCCAGCGCACCTTTGATAAACGCGCTCGCATCGGGAGAAATACCTTCCCATGTACCGTACAAATCAACAACTGCTTTGTCGATTCGTTCAAAGGTAATGGGATCGCCGCGCTTTTCGTGCTCGGCGAGAATCCCTATGATATCGGAGAGGTCGTTTTTATATTTCCGACCCGAACGCAGCTTCATGGCTATGAGGTACTCCGATTTAACCGTGCGTACGGTCAGCACCTGATTGAACGTTTTGTAAAATACCGAATAATCCTCTATCTTACGGCTGTAAGAATCTGTTTTGGTAAAATCGGAGTTCAGCCACCCAACCGGCAACCGAAACTTGTCGCCGACCTGCCGAATGGCGTCATCCATGACGGAAGCGGCGCGAATCACCGCGTCGATATCCGATGTCATATCACGGAAACCGTAGTTTTCAATGATCGCCGCGCCGCCAATCAGAATAATCTCCGCCGGCATATTCCTGCCACCAAGCTTTTTGTACGCCTTTGACAGCTCATTCAGATATTGATTTAAGTTGTCCTTGTTAAATACATTGATCTCAGACGACATTCCGCACCTCGCTTTCTACGATGTTAAAACGTATAAATTCGGGGATGGATTCTCTTTCGGCTTGCTGCTTGACTGCTTCATCACGGAAAACGGCAAAGGCGGCTATTACGCTGTTCGGATAAAGCACCTTTGGCAGTTTCATACGGCGCAGCTCGTTGTAGTCCTCACAAAGCGGAATATCATTCGCTCGGCTGATATAATCCACCATAGCGAGCAGGTACAGACATTCGGGATACCATTGACGCTGATAGTAGGTGTTGATGTCGTCGTTTTCAAACGTGTCGATCAGGAATGGAATATCGCCCATTTCTTTCAGCTTGTGGCAAACGTTGCTTTTGAACAGATCAAATGAAGCGCGCGGTTGCAGATAGGGCTCCAACAATTCCTCCATTGACACGCGCAGCTCCTTTGCAATGCGATAGATCGTCTTGGCATTGCACTCTGCCAAGTTAGTCTTGCCGCTGCATATATCATTGATGGTCATATAGGGAACGCCGCTGTTTTTGGAGAGTCGATATTTTGAGATGTGATTGTCGGTCAGAATTTGATTCAACGTCATTCTGCTCACCTTCTTTCAATATTATTATAACGGTAAGCCGTTATAATGTCAATCAATATTTGTCTTATTTCGGTTATCATTAACCCCCCCGGGCTGTTTTTGCCTGCTTTCAATCCTCGTTATCTCTCTTAATCCCTAATACAAAAAGGACACCCGTTTGGATGTCCCTTTGCTTTGGTGGAGATAACGGGGCTCGAACCCGTGACCTCTTGACTGCCAGTCAAGCACTCTCCCAGCTGAGCTATACCCCCGAAGATTACTGTAATATAATAAACCGAAAATGCGTTTGTGTCAAGCCTTTACGGTAAATTTTTTATTCTTTTTATGTTTTTTATTTTTTGTGCCGCGGCGAATTATTGTTGTGGACAGACTTTGCAAAATGTGATATACTTGCAATATAGGCTTCCGCTTTTAACGCGGCTTGCTGTTTATTTCGATAATGAGGTGGTATGGTGAAAAAACTAAAGGCGCCGTTTGTTGTGCTTGCCGCAATTTATCTTGCAGTAGCGGTGTTTTCGCTTGTGCTGTTTTTTTCGGCGGGCAAAACCCACACCGTATGCTACGATAACATTACATATGATGAGCGGATACACGAGGAGCATGTAAAGATAGAAAACTCGCACACCGACGTTGTTAACGTCACCCGCGTTTATGTTAACGGCGACAACAAGGTATGCTTTGACGCCGAGGCGCTTAAGAGCGGCGAAGCGACGATCAGTATGCAAATATACGACCAGCGGTACTGGCCGGTCACCCTTAAGGTGAACAGTCTCGGGCTTGTTTTTGAAAAAGACACCCTTAACTTTACGGGTTATATTTTTGTGGAATACGGCATAATGCTTTGCATGCTTGCCACGGCGGTCATCATGTTCTTATCGTACCGCCAAAGCCTGAAAAAGAGCGCCTACGGCTACGCAATGGTGGCATACGGCGGCGTGGGGCTGTTTTCGCTTGCCACGTTCGTTTATACCCTGTACAGGCTGCATTGGATGAACACGTTCAGGCATTTTCTGTTCAACATTACCGACACGGGCTATTACTTCGTTCTCATTTCGGCTCCGCTTATGGTTATTTTGTCTGTGATGTTCTCGGTAAGCAACATCAGGCTTATTACCCGCGAGGGCTTCAGACCCGTTAATATGCTGGGAATAGCCTTGAGCGTCGTGTGGTTTTTGGCGTTCTACTTTGTAATTTACGGCACGTTCAAAGCGTGGTTTGTTTTCGACTATGACATATCCGATTTTATCGTGCTCGCCGCAGGCTACATGGTCAGCTTTATGGAGAGCCTGCTGCTGTCGGTAATGGTAACGGCGTTTATGTCAACGCGGCACAAGGCGGCGTATGACAAGGACTATATCATCATTTTGGGCTGCGGAATCCGAAGCGACGGCACGCTCACTCCCCTGCTGCGCTCCAGAGCTGCCGCTGCGCTGGAGTTTGAGAAGAAGCAGTACGAGGCGACCGGGAAGCACGCCAAATTTGTGCCCTCGGGCGGTCAGGGAGCCGACGAGGTTATATCGGAGAGCGAGGCGATCCAGCGCTGGCTGCTTGAGCAGGGCGTTCCGTTTGACAGGATTGTCAAGGAGGACAAGTCGGTGAACACCTCGCAAAATATCGAGTTCTCCAAGAGTGTTATTTTAGCGGACGCAAAGACCTCTAAGGTGCGCGCGGCGTTTGCAACGACAAATTATCACATTTTCCGCGGCTATGTGCTCTCGGAAAAGCACAAGCTCGACGCCGAGGGAATCTCTGCCAAAACAAAGTGGTACTTTTATCCCAACGCCTTTTTGCGCGAGTTTATAGGACTTATAGCCGAGCAAAAAATACAGATAGGCGCGGTGATGATAATTTTTGCGCTGGCGTTCTGGTTTTTGAGATACTTCATTGTGGATATGGGCTTCTGATAATCAGTTATTTGCAGTTGTACGCTTTTTATCAAAGCATACATGCGTTTGGAAGGCAGGCTTCGTTTAGCGACGGCTTGCCTTCCTTTTTATATTAAGACAATACCGGCACCAAAGCTCCCAACTGTGAACGCTATGTGAAATCTGCTTAAAAATACTGTGATTTATTGCAAATTCTATTGACATTTTGGCGCAATATGTATAAAATGATATTTGGATTGATGTCTTAAAAGAATTATTTCGGCAAGGAGGCAGGCAATGAAAGCAAGGTTTTTTAAGCTTTTTTCCGTTATTTTAGCGCTGAGTTTGACCGCAAGCTGCTTTACCGCAATTTCGTCGGTTTCGGCAAGCGGAGCGGACACCCACGAGACCGTTATTTACGTGCGCGCCGCCGACATCAACGCAACCGACGCAGGCTCGGCTATCCAGTCGGCTCTTAACACCGCGCGCTACGCCGCCACCAAGGACAACGCCTACAGGGTCGTGGTTGACGAGGGCACCTATGTGCTGCGCAAGGGGCTTAAAATATTCAGCAACACAACGCTTTGTCTTAACGGGGTCACGCTCAGGCGCGACAGCAGCGTTTATATAAATATGATCTGCACGGGCGAGGAAAGCAACGCCGACAGGGGCGACACGGGCTACGACGCCAACGTGAACATCCGCATAGAGGGCGGCATACTCGACGGCGGAGCTACCGCAAACACCATGATCAAGGTGGCTCACGCGCGCAACTTTGTGATGGACGGCATGAAGCTTCACAATCTGAAAAACGCCCACATGATGGAGGTTGCCGGCGTTGACGGCTTTACCGTGCACAACTGCTCCTTCTGGAATCAGATAATGGAGATAGACGAGGTCGGCGACGAGGTCATACAGCTCGACATTTTAAAATCAAAGCACATCTACGGCTACCGCTCCGAGCCGCTCAACATGCGCAACGTGCTTATCTCGGGATGCTACTTTGAGGACTGTCCGCGCGCCGTGGGCTCGCACACCCAGATATACAACTATCCGCTCGACGGGATAAAGATACAAAACAGCACCTTCAAGGACATTAAAAACGCCGCCATTCACGCGCTGGGCTGGAAGAACTGCGAGATCACCAACAACACCTTCATAACCATGCCGCGCGCCATTGAATACTATTCCCTGCACGACGACAGCGTGGGCTGCTACAAGGCGAGCGCCATAGCCGCCGAGGGCAAGACCGAGACCACCGCGCCCGACAACGTGGGCACTCCGCCCGTGGTGAATATGCTTATCGAGGGCAACTGCATAAGCAACTGCGGCAACATAAAGGACATATACTCGGACGACGTTCCGCTTGCCATCGGCGTTTTCGGCACCGTTATGGACAAGGTGTATAAGACCCACGCCGACAACAGCGGCGGCATGCCCAAGGGCAACTATTATGTTGATACCGTGTCGCTTGTGCGCAACAAGATAAGCACCGCGGGTCACGGCATTTACCTTGAAAACGTCCGCAACGCCGAGGTTCTGCGCAACGAGATAGAGTGCATCAAAAGCAAATACACCAAGTATGAGACCCACGGCATAATGCTTAAAAAATCCACCGCGGGCAACATTTGCTACAACAGCGTTGACAGCTCGCCCTACTACGGCATAGACCTTGTGGATACCAAGGCAGGCAGGGTAAACGCTAACAACGTGACCAACACCGCGCTTGACGGCATAATAATCGCCAACGGCAGCTCGGTGAGCAGCCCGATTACGGGCAACTACATCACCAAGGCGGCAAAAAGCGGCATTTACGTAAAAGAGACCTGCTCCACGGGCGAAATAAAGGACAACTACATAACCTCCTGCAAAACAGGCGCTGTCACCTATGACAAAAAAGCAAACACCAAGGTCGGCAGCAACACCTATTCCGTTGCGGAGATAGAGAGCCTGAGCCTGAGCGAGGGTGAAGCCTCGGCAGGCGTGGGCGAGCAATTCAGGCTGACCGAAAGCCATTCACCGTCAAACGCCTACGCGCGGTTCAGCTGGAGCAGCTCCGACAACAACGTTGCCAAGGTGAGCGACGACGGCGTTGTGACCACCGTGGGCGAGGGCATTGCCGTTATTTCGGTAAAAAGCTCAAACGGCGTTACGGCAAGCTGCAACCTGGTTGTATTTCCGCCGCCCGGCGACATTAAAATAAGCGACACCATGCTCACCATAGGCGCAGGCGAAAGCGTCGATCTGCACATAACCATTCCCGAGGGCACAGCCTCGCACGAAACCAAATACATGTCAAACAATCCGTCTGCCGCCACCGTGGGCAGCAACGGCGTTGTTACGGGCGTTAAGGCAGGCACGGCAACCATCGCGGCAAAGACCTTCAACGGACATCACGTGTGCTGCAACGTTATTGTCAAGGAAGCGCCCGACGACATAAACTTTGACAAAAAAGAGCTTGACATGGGCGTGGGCGAAAAGCACAGCCTCAATGTTATTTTCCCCGAAAACACAGCCTCGCACAGCCTGTTCTACTATTCGTCCGACCCGACGATCGTTTCGGTCACCGAGGACGGCGAGCTGATAGCGCGCGCGCAGGGCACCGTGTCGGTATCCGCCAACGCCTACAACGGCGCGATAGCAATTTGCAGCGTAACCGTAAAGGCGGTTCCGCCCAAGGTATCGTTTGCCGAAGAGAGCTACACGGTCAAATTGGGCGAAAGCCTCCGGCTTGAGCCGGTGACCCCCGAGGGCACGGCTTCAAACTATTTAAGCTTTCAGTCGAGCGACCCCGACATTTGCAGGGTGGATAAATCGACGGGAGAGCTGACACCCAAGGCAGAGGGCACCGTGACCGTCACCGTTAAAACATTCAACAGCAAGGTGGCAACCTGCATCGTAAAGGTCGTCAGCTGACATAAGGCAATACCGCATAATTCAGGTGTGCGGATTGCACAGTAAGATTTTTCGTCAGGTTGTACAAATAAATCGAGGTAAGGCTGTCGCCTTGCCGAGAT
>CADBWP010000059.1 GCA_902798365.1 uncultured Ruminococcus sp. | reverse complement strand
TCCTTTCGACGAATACATTCAGTGGTATATTTCCGTCAACGACCGCGGAAGCGATATTGCCGGAAAAGTCATTTATGACAACGGCTTTGCGGATGCGCGGAATGAAACGATCCTTGGAACCAACGGCATCTTCGTTCAGAGGGGCTGGGCTGATGCGACGCCCGGCGTAGATTACGAGTTCGTATATAATAACGATAACGAGATCATCGGCATACGCTTCCTTCCGGCGGACGGAAGTACGCCAAACACCAACACCTACCACGTTACCTATTATACCCTTCCCGACGTCGCGTACGGCGAGACCGCGATCATACACAACGACGCGGAATTCGACGGCGATACCGCATCCTACGACGTTGTTGTTACGGGCGGCGATATTGAAAAAACGGCGGACGGAGAACAGAGCCTCGGAAACGATCTGCACGGAATGAACTGGACGATCAACGTTCAGATCCCCGTGGGCGGCATTAAGTCCGGCACATCATTCTCCGACACGCTGAGCCCCGATGGGCATTATATGACCCAGGCTCAGTATAACGCGCTTGTTTCTGCGCTTCAAACAGCCTGGGGCACGAACGTGTCTGTCTCGCCTGTGTATACCTCAGACAAGATCACCGGATATACATTTACCGTCGGCACAGCCGGCAGCGGATATCTTTTTGATGACGGAATGGCGAGAGAGATCACCTGGCAGTACCAGACCACCGGAGACATGAACGGCAAGGTTACGGAGTCGTTCGTCAATACGTTTTCCGACGGACAAAAGACCTTGCCGGTCATCAACAATATCAGCCCGAACGTTAAAAAGCTGAATGTGCAAAAGATCAACGACTGGCAAACAATCTTTTCGGAGGAGCCACATTCGCTTTCGTTTGATTATGAGGACGAAGACAAGTCCTTCGTCTGGATCGCTCAGGTCACACCTACGCCGGGCTTGCAGCAGTATCGCGTCATCGACACGCTTCCGGAAGGTGTTGAGCTGATCGGCGTCAAGGTGATTCCCACTCCCCTGACCGCGTATAACTACGGGATAAGTGACTACCCGTTCAACGTACTGTCAATTGATGCCAACGGTGTGATTTCCGGAGAGATCGGTGTTCTCTGGCTCAGCAAGACGACGGCGTCCGGACAGCTCTCGACCTCCGCCGATGGCAGGCAGGTGGTTGACATTACGCTGACGGCAAACTCTCAGAGCTCCGATTTGTTCAGCAATACCTTCTATGTGATCTATTACTGTAAGCTTGCCGAGGATGCATGGCCTCAAAACGGTACGGTTCACCTTGAACTCAACAACACGGTAAGAGTTGAGACAAACGGCAATGACTACGGCGAGGCAGACAATCAGATCAATATTGACGCGACCAAAACGGAAAAAATCCTTGACAAGACCAGCAGCTGGGACAAGAACCTGCATATGCTCAACTATACGGTGGATATCAACCCGTCTGCCGAAAACCTTCTGACAAGCAATGTAGGAGACGATCCCGAATGGCTGTCGCTCACGGATGTGCTCACTTATACGGCAAGGCAGGGAACGGGTACAGGAGAAGCTATCCTCAGCCTGAACTCTGTCCAGCTCGAAAAAGAGGAAAACGGCGTATGGTCCGTGCTGCATAATATTCAATGGACTGCGCATACCGAAACTGATATCGCCGATCCCGACGTAAGGCAGGCGTTCATCGAAATGCAGGTTCCCGACAGCGCACATCTGCGTCTGACCTACAGTTATCAGGTCAACAGCTCTATGGATAGCGGAATTACGCTTGCCAACTCAGCAATGCTGGAAGGACACGGAGACGAGTCCGGAGATGACTTCACTCATATCGAGTTTGAAGACTTTGAAACGTTCGGTGAATCAACATTCGAGGAATTCCGGCTTATAAAAATCGACGAGGAAGACGGAAAACCGCTCGCCGATGCCGTGTTCACCGTATATACATGGGATGCGGTTAACGGAGAATGGTCTGCCACCCAAAAAACATACACAACAGACTCCGACGGAAAAATCATCATAAAAGCGACCGATACATACGACGACGAAACAAGAGTGTATCAGACGGATACCGCTTATTGTATCATGGAAACCACGGCGCCTCCCGGATATATTCTTCCCGAGAACCCACGGCCGTTCTATTTCTGGTTCAGTAAGCACGAATCAGCTCCCCAAGAAGCTCCGGATGACTTTATGCTGACTGCCGCCGACATTTCGACCTCCAGTAACAGAATCGAAGCGGAAAACCGGTGCAAGCATGATGTCATTCCCCACACAGGCATCTTCGGTATGGGACTTGCCTCCTCTGTCATCGGCATGCTTGCAACAGGCATCGTCATTGTCCTGATTGCTTTAAGGGTTGTAAAAAAGAAGAAGAATTACGATATGGATTAGCGTGCACCCCTTTCGCTTACCCTTGTAATCATTATTGTGTGTTTTGTTAATTGCTAAACGGGCAAGAGAAGCTGACAATGCAGAAAAAATTAATATCTAACGCAAAGGCTGATGTAGGCATAAAAGATTACATCAGCCTTTTTCTTCTGTTTCTAAAATAGAAAAGTGTTATAGGTTGCAAAAATCTATTTTAAAAATCTTGACTTTTAATGGTATATTTGATATTCTAAAAGAGAAAACTGTTAATAGTTGCAAAAATCTATTTTAAAAGGTGCGGTTATGGAAATAAAACGTGACTATTATTTGAATAAGATGATAAGCAGAAAGCATAACGGATTGATCAAGGTGATTACCGGAGTTCGGCGTTGCGGTAAATCGTATTTGCTTAATACTCTTTTTTATAATCATCTGATTGAAAGCGGAATCAAAAAAGACCACATTATCAGATTCGCCTTTGATTCTGCTGATGATCTGTATTTGATAGGTGAAAGCCTGATTGCTCTTGAATCGGCAAAAAAGAAGGCTGATCCCGAGAAGTTTATAACATATATCCGCTCGCAAATTACGGATGACGAAATGTATTATCTGCTGCTCGACGAGGTGCAGCTGCTCGGAGCATTTGAAACGGTTTTAAACAGCTATCTGCGCAAGGATAATATGGATGTTTTTGTGACAGGTAGTAACGCTAAATTTCTGTCCAGCGATATTATCACCGAGTTTGCGGGACGTGGAGATGAAGTCCATATGTTTCCGCTCAGCTTTTCTGAGTTTATGTCGGTATTTAGCGGTGATAAATACGAAGGTCTTTCGCAGTATATGCTGTACGGCGGAATTCCCCTTGTGGTGTTACGAGAAAACCCGCAGGATAAAGCAGTTATGCTCAATAATCTGTTCAGCGAGATTTATATTAAAGACATTGTTCAGCGCAACAGGATAAAAAATGTTAATGAGTTGGAAGATCTATTGAATTTTTTATCATCATCGGTTGGCTCTCTCACCAATCCGGAAAAACTGAAAAACACCTTTCACAGCGTAAAAAAGTCAAAAATCACGTCAATGACAATAAAAAAGTATTTGGATTATTTTGAAGATTCATTCCTTGTCGAATCCGCTCACAGATATGATATTAAGGGCAAGGCGTATATTGAAACGCCGAAGAAGTATTATTTTTCCGATCTCGGCTTGCGTAACGCAAGGCTGAATTTCCGTCAGTTTGAGCCTACTCATGCAATGGAAAACGTGATTTACAACGAGCTGAGGATGAGGGGTTATAGTGTGGATGTCGGTGTGGTACCGGCTACTAAAAAGGACAAAAACGGAAAGGTGATACGGCAGCAGTTAGAGGTTGATTTTATATGTAACCTCGGTTCACACAGATACTATATTCAGTCTGCCTACTCACTCCCCGATGAAGAAAAAAGAACGCAGGAAATCAGACCCTTTACCGGAATTGATGACTCATTTAAGAAAATCGTTATCACCGGGGATATTGTACCGACACAGTATGACGAAAAAGGAATCCTTACGATGAACGTATATGATTTTCTTTTAAATGAAAATTCACTTAAATACTAAAAGGAATATCCGACATTGAAGCTGCTTTCGGAAAAAGCTGCTATCAGCGTGAATTATTAAAACGGCAAGTTGTTAGGCTGGCTTAATGCTCGTCGGAAAATGGTGCAGAAAAAACAATTGTCGGCAACAGCAGGTTGCTTGTATTTTATGATGGCTTGTAATATAATAGGTATCAGGGAGGTGTTTTTATGAACACAAAAGACGTTATCTATGAACTGAGAACTAAAAACGGACTGTCGCAGGATGAGCTTGCCGAAAAGGTTTTTGTTACACGGCAGGCGGTGTCGCGCTGGGAAAACGGTGATACCATACCGAATACCGAAACGCTGAAGCTGCTTTCGCAGGTGTTCAACGTTTCCATCAACACGTTGCTCGGGTCGCCGCAACAGCTGTTCTGCCAATGCTGCGGCATGCCGATTGACGATACAATCATCGGCACGGACAAGGACGGTACGCTGAACGAGGAATACTGCAAATGGTGCTATGCGGACGGACATTATACCTACAGCGATATGGACGAGCTGATAGAGGTGTGTATCCCTCACATGGTAAAACAGGGCTTTACCGAAGAACAGGCGCGCGCCTATATGAAGGAGAGGCTTCCTCAGCTGAATTACTGGAAGCGCTATGAAGAGCTGAGCGACAACGGCGAGTTTGAGGCGTTCAAAAAGCAGCTGATCGATGAGATAAATTCTTTACATATCGAGGGGTTGCCGAAGGTGGAAAAGCTGAACGCCCTTGTCGGCAGTTATGTCAATCTCGCTTATCCGCTGCCGAGCGGTATCAGCGCGAAATTCCTTGACGACGGCACAACCTATCTCGGCAATCAGCTTGAATCCGAGTTCGGCGGAGAACGCTGCTTCGGCGTTTTGGCGAATATGGATTTTATTTTGATATGTACTTACGAGGCAGAGGGCAAAAACCCCGAGCTTGTGCTTTACAAAAAAAGATAATTAATCATTTTCGGTCGGCAAAGCAATACCTGCCGACTGTGCTGATTGCGCCCGTTGCTCTATTGATCGCCAAAGCGGACAGGCAGCCCCAATGTGAGCAGGAAAGTATGGACAGAAAAAAGCACATTCGGATTATTGCGATGTGTATATGACGGAATAAAAACGGAGGTAAGTCATGCGGTTAGACGGTTTTGGAATATTGGTAGATGATATGGGCAAAATGATACGCTTTTACAGGGATGTACTCGGCTTTGAGATAAAGGAGGCAGAGGACACGAAAAACGTGTATCTTGTCAAGGACGGAACCTTGTTTCTGCTCTACGGCAGAAAGGATTTTGAAAAAATGACGAACCGAACATACAGCTACACGAGCGGTCTTAACGGTCATTTTGAGCTGGCGCTGTATGTAGATACCTTTGAGGAGGTTGACGCTTCCTTCAAAATGGCTGTGGAAAACGGCGCCGAGCCCGTGATGGAACCGACAACCGAGCCATGGGGACAACGCACCTGTTATATAGCCGACCCTGAGGGCAACCTGATAGAGATCGGCTCCTGGAACAAGCCGTATCAAACAAAGGATCAGCCAAATTAAGACGATATGATAACGGTGGAGCAAAATGAAAATATTAGTATTAAACGGAAGCCCCAAAAGGGATAAAAGCGACACCATGCACATTACCCGCGCCTTTGTCGATGGCATGAACGAGGTCGCTGAAAACGAGATCAAAACCATAAACGTGATTGATAAGCATATCGAGTATTGCTCGGGCTGCTTTGCCTGTATGCGCAACGGCGGCGACTGCATTCATCACGACGATATGCGCGATATTTTAGAGGAAATACTCGACAGCCATCTGCTTATCTGGAGTTATCCGCTTTACTGCTACGGTATGCCTGCGCCGCTAAAGGCGCTGCTCGACCGCACGCTTCCGCTGTCGTCTATGGCGATGCAAAAGGTTGGCGACCGCTATGAGCATGTGGGTCAGGCTGATTTCAGCCACCTTAAATATGTGATGATCTGCGGCTGCGGCTTTCCGAACAGCCGGCACAACTTTGAGCCGGCGGTTATGCAGTTTATCAGGTGCTTTCCGAATGAGCACACGATGATCACCGTTCCCGAAAGCCCGATGTTCAACGCGCCAGAGGCGGCGGTCGTCACCGAACCGAGGCTTGAGCTGATCAAAAAAGCGGGTAGGGAGTACGCCGAGAACGGTACTATCGGCGAAGAGCTGTTAAAGGAGATCACCTCGCCGATGATCCCCGAGGAGCAGTACGCTCAAATCGTAAATGGAACAGTCAACTGAATCCAAGCATGACCGTACTCAATTTGCCGAACGGGATAACACTTTTCAGAATACTGTGCAGCCTTGCGCTGCTGTTCTGTAAGCCTTTGTCGCTGCCGTTTTATGCGCTTTACACAGCCGCAGGATTATCAGACATCCTTGACGGACTGATCGCGCGGAAAACAAATACCGCAACCAAATTCGGCGCAAAGTTAGACACCCTTGCCGATATTATTTTTGCCGCGGTCGTATTGATAAAGCTTTTGCCTATCCTTGAACTGCCCCTGTGGCTGCTCGTATGGGTCGGTGTTATCGCGCTGATAAAGCTTGTCAATATCGTGATCGGATTCGTCCGACTGCACACGCTGACAGCGGTTCATTCCGTTATCAACAAAATCACGGGCATTTTGGTATTTGTTTTGCCATTTACCATTCAAATCACAGACATACGATACACCGCTGCACTTGTCTGCGCTGTTGCAACAGTCGCGGCGATCACGGAGAGCCGTACAGTAATAACAGACTTCCGTAAGAAAACAGATGGTATGCCGGTCGCACATATTGGTGGAAGCAAGGTGGAGGCTTGGTGGAAGTAAAATACGCTGCCTTCACCAAAATCCAAAGAATAAAAACACAAATCAGTCAAATAATAAATTACCAAATCGGACTTGACTAAATCGAGGTAAGGCTGTCGCCTTGCCGAGATTTTTTGGGCAAGCTGACGGAACAATATTCAAGCAAGCCGTGCGCCTTGAATTGTGCGGTGTTGCCTATAGGCTTCGGATAAATAACAGAATAATCCAATCCGAGAATCTGAAAGACAAGGAGCGATCCATCATGGTAGAAATCAACAGCAGGAAGGCGGCTATCGTAGGCTGCGGATTTGTCGGCTCGGCTTCGGCGTTTGCGCTTATGCAGAGCGGATTGTTTTCGGAGCTGGTGCTGATCGACGCCGACAAAAGCAGAGCCGAGGGTGAAGCCCTCGACATCAGCCACGGGCTTCCGTTTTCAAAGCCTATGCAGATCTATGCAGGCACATACGATGACATCAGCGACGCTGCGGTGATCATAGTTACCGCGGGCGCGGGGCAGAAGCCGGGTGAAACAAGGCTCGATTTGGTCAAGAAAAACGTGGGTATTTTTAAATCGATAATCCCCGAGATCACCAAGCACAACAAAAACGGTATTTTGCTCATCGTAGCAAACCCCGTAGATGTTCTCACCTATGCCGCAAAGCAGCTAAGCGGCTTCCCCGGCAACAGGGTATTCGGCTCGGGTACCGTGCTTGACAGCGCAAGATTGAAATATCTTCTCGGCGAGCACCTCGGCGTTGACAGCAGAAGCATTCACGCCTTCATCATAGGCGAGCACGGCGACAGCGAGATCGCCGCGTGGAGCAGCGCCAATGTATCGGGCGTTCCGCTGCACAAATTCTGCGAGATGCGCGGCCATTACAATCACGTCAAGGCGATGCGCGAGATCTCGGAAAACGTCAAGAACAGCGCCTACGAGATCATCGAAAAAAAGAAAGCGACCTACTACGGCATAGCTATGTCCGTCAAGCGCATCTGCGAGGCTATCGTCAGGGACGAAAAATCCGTTCTTCCCGTGTCGAGCGTGCAGACCGGCGAGGAGATCAACGGCGTTGCTCTCTCCATGCCCGCCATCGTAGGCAAGCACGGCGTTGAGGGCTTGGTGCCGATCGAGCTGAACGACAAAGAAAAAGCCGCTCTCAGGGAATCGGCAGATACATTGAGGGCGGTTATCAAAGACGTTGTGGAGGAGCAATAAAAAACCAAACAGCATGGGGAACAGGGCGGCAAAACCGTCCTGTTTTTTTCGGCTTTCCGGGGGGATATATGATTTTTACTGTAACAAAACAATAAACTAAAACAACTGATTTTAGTGATAATAACTAAAACTAATAGGACTAATTCTACATTATGCTGATTGCTATTTTATTGATAAAATGATATCTTGAAATGGTTTTCCAAAAGGGCAACGACATAGACGAGAGCAGGGTGCTTGTGGCACAGTACGATCACTTTGCGGACGGAAGCAAGGTGGATCCGTCAAAAACATATAAACAGCCTTGGTATGATTACAATGATTTACTGGCTAAGATCACCATCAGAGACAGGATCGCTCCCACATATATGGCAGGATGGTTCATGTATGTGCGAAATGTGCCCGACGATCAGTTCAAAAATATTGAATATATCGACACATCACAATGCACCACTTTTTACTGCCTTTTCAATTACGCGCAGTTTGAAGAGCTCGATCTTACCTGCTGGGATGTTTCAAACGTCAAAAACATGAACGGGTTGTTTTCCCATCAAAACGGGCGCGGATTGCAGAAGCTCAATATTTCAAACTGGGACGTTTCCAACGTGAACGGCAACTTCGGCGCGTTTATTTACGAATCCGCCATAGAGGAGATCGACATCTCATCCTTCAATCCCGTGAAGTGCAGCAGCTTCAGCGGAATGTTTGAAGCAAACAAAAACCTGAAACGGGTGAAGATCGGTAATTTCCAAACCTACCGTGGCAGCATTTTTTCCAATATGTTCCTGAATTGCATAAATCTTGAATCGGTTTATTCTACCGAGCCTGTCGAGGGCGTTGCCGACCTGACATCAATAACATCGCAAAGCGCCAAAAGTTTTACGAGTATGTTCCGGGGCTGCAAGCTGATCGAGCATGTTGACTTCGGCGAAAATATCACGACCAGAAAGAATACCGAGGATTTGGCGTTTGAATGCACCTTTGAGGGAGGTACGATCTCTCAGGACAGAACACAAGTTACCTTCGACAATTTAAATTATACCAAATTCAAAGCGCTCACATCCTCAATGTTTTCAATAGATGACGGCTCTGTTTTGGCAAGCTGGAACATTCGCCCCAACGGAACAGACAGGGATTATGCAGCTACCGATTCGGTCAACAAGCTTACGCCCAAAAACGGCGATACCGCGACCCTTTACGCACAATGGTACACCCCCGAGGCTGTTATCACTTTTGAATCCATGGGCGGAACCTCCGTAGCCGATAAGGATTACAATATCGGCGACAAATACGGCGTGCTTCCTTCGCCGTCCAGGTCGGGCGACAGCACGTCTCCCGCGGGTTATACCTTTATGGGCTGGTTCACGGAGCCGGGTGAAAACGGACTCGAGATCGTCAATCTGGATGATGACGATGAAAATTATAACAGCGAATCGCAGCAAAACAGGGTTACCAAGTCCAAAACCCTCTATGCTCACTGGGAGCCGAACTGCGCTGTAACCTTTGACCCCAACGGCGGTACGATCGAAGAAGAGGACGGTTCGACAAAGGTTGTAATGTACGGTCAAACGCTCGGAAAGCTCCCTGTTCCCGAAAACGGCACGTCGGCATTTATCGGCTGGTTTACCGAGAAGGGCGACGGATCCCGCGTTACAAACCAAACCGTTATGGATGTTCCCTCGGTTACATACTATGCACATTGGGGATACAAGCCTGTGTTTGAGACAGACGGCGGTTCCTTTACCTCGTATCCCGAGAACGGTTATCCGGTTCAGTCGGAGCCGAGATATGATTTTTCCTCCTATGAGCTTGAGCTGCCGACAGTAACAAAGCATAACTGTACATTCCTCGGTTGGTTCAGCGATGTGGACGGCGACGGCATCTACGAGACAACGGTAGCGACGCATACTCCCGTCGAACTTTCCGCAAACACCGTTATCAAGGCAAGGTGGAAAGAGGACGACCGGTGCACGGTCACCCTTAACCCCGACGGCGGCGCTATCGAAAGCGGAGAAACCTCAATTACGGTATATAAGGGCAAGCCCGTTGCAGAGCTGCCTGCGGCTGTAAAAGAAGGCTGTGATTTTGAGGGCTGGTATGATGAATACGATAATAAATATACTGCCGAGACGATTGTAAACGGAAACGTTACCCTTACAGCCAAGTGGTCTGAAAGACAATGCGAGCTGACCTTTAACCCCAACGGCGGAACGCTGTACGACCCTGCCAACGCCACAATGGTTATAGCAAACGGCAAAACCATCCCGGCTATTCCCGGCGTTAACCGCAAGGAGAGCGACGGCACGGTAAGATATTTCTTCGGCGGCTGGTATCCCAACCCGGACTGCACGGGCGAAAAGCTGACCCGCGATACCGTCATTACGGAAAACGCCGAATATTATGCAAAGTGGGTAGAGCCCGAGAACTGTATGCTTATTGATGATTTGGGCACTACCGATATGAATAACCGCCTGTATATGTATTCGGTAAACTGGGGCACGCTGTCCGACGGCAACGTTACAAACAACACGGGCGACAACCTTGTGTTCCACCCGATGGGCAGCGGAAATGTTTCCGCAATGCTCAGAATCCAGTTCCATACATACGACAACAACAACTCCACCGATATCGTGATCCCGAAAAATGCGGTCAGAATCAGGATCCCCAAAAACATTTTCAAGGATCGCAACGGCAATCCTATCGGCACGGACAATATAAACATAGGTCTCTCGAGCACGCCTTCACCGAACGCCGACTTCTATTATACGGTCGTTTCCGAAAACGGCGAGGAATTCTACGAGCTTATCAATAACGTTGAGCTTATAGGAAAGCACAGCGATTTTAAGATTTTCTATGAGGCAGACCCCGACGAAATGGACGGCGGATATATAGACGAAAACGGATACTACCGTTATCTTGATAAAAAGTTTTTTGAAAACAACATCAATGTGACGATCAAGGTAAACCTTAACGAGGGCGACGGCGAGGGTCAGGATCATGATTGCAAAGACGACAAGGAGCTTGATTATACCAAGGATCTGTCGCTTGAGGTTCACACAAGAGTAAACACGACCGTTTCAAAAATGCAGACCGCCGTATCTATGAAATGGGATACGAAAAAATGGGGAGAAGAGCCGCCCGATTCCGAGGAGTACTTCTATGTAACATGGAAGCTTGTCTCCAATCATTCGGGAAGCACACAGCCCTTTACGCTCACCTGGAGCGAGGACACGGTCAGAGACGGCGCGATCGTCGTAGAGCCCGAAAACAGCGACGCCGACCGCACAAGCGATACGGAATCTTATTCCACCATCGTGGTTACAAAGCACAGGCGCGACAGCGTGTATAAGGACGAAAACGGCTGGGCGACAGCTCACAACGAGGCTGTGCTAAGCGTTACGTGGAAGTCGGGATATGTTCAGAACTACCGTGCCGCAGCCGAGGCTTATGCGTATATTGAGGATCCCAACTCAAGCGGAGGCGGAAACGAGTATTGTAACTTTATCAAGACGATAGAAAAGGATCCGTCCGTTGCAAGCAATCACAACAAAAACGGCGGTCAGGAGCTTGTGCTTATAAACAATGAGATCCCGCTCGCCTACAAGATATCCTATACCGAAATCAAGCGCGAGGAGGAACCCGTTTGGCACGCGGCATCGGGAACATATACGGCTCCCGAGCGAACCGTCACAATCACCGACGGCGACCCGGGTGATCTGGTTATCGCGCAGCACTCAAAGAACCCCCTGCCGTCGGAGTCCGAGTGGAACTCGGCGCGCGACGTAAGGCTTAACGAAAGCGATTATTACTTTGATAAGCTTGACATAAGCATAAAGGAGTATGACGCTGTCAAAATGAATGAAACGTGGTCAAACCCCTTTGAGCACGAAAACCAAAACGATTACAGCGACAGGGGCATTATAATCAACATCAGACGCGCCGGCAAGACCGAGACAGAAACCCTGGCGCCTATCGTCCACACCGCAAGTCAGACCGTCGATTTGCCGAATGATACGGTTTGGTTCAGCGTTAAATACAGCTCAACCTTCTATTCGACCGCAATCAGCGTAAATCCCACGGTTTGCTTAAAAACCACCAACCACGTAAAATCTCTTGTTCAGGATCACATAGAGGCAAACAAGAACTCTATCATCAAAAACAAGAGCAAGGTCACGGTTGAGCAGCAGAACAAGGAAACCGTCACGCTCTATTCGGGCGAGGAGGGCAAAAGCGGCTGGGTAAGCTCTTATGTGCTCAACATAGGCGAGAGCAAGCTTTATGCCGCCAAGAGCTGCGCCGACGAAGACCACCTCGATTTTGACAACAGCAGCAATATAGAGTTTTTGCCGATGGTCATTTCGGGCTTTGGCTATAACACTACCGGCAACAAAAAGCCGATGAAGTCGGGCGAGTTTTATGACCTTTTGCCCGAGGGCTATGCGGTTGACAAAAGCACGGTGTTTGTAGAGCTGCGAACGGACAACACCGAAAGCTCCGACAGAAACGCCAACAACTACTACGACAAAAGAGACGGCGGCAATCATCTTCCCGCGGCGTATTATTCCGTCAGGTTTGACGAAAACTGGAACAACACCGGCAAAACCCTGATGACGGTGGCTGTCAATACTCCCGAGGGTACTATATCAACGGGCTTTGACGTTTATTATATGATGAACACCACCTATGCAAACGTTATGATAAACGGTCAGAATCCCGAAAACATGATGGCGTTTAAGGATACCACTCCCTCCCAGAGTATTCCCGTTGACAGAGTGGGAACGATAAACACTATCGAGAAAAAATACAGACCGAGCTTTGAATTTGCCGACGGCAACCAGACGGCTTTCGACCAGGAGCCTGTCAATGCGGTATCACCGGCTTATATCGCCTCGGGTCTTACATCCACGGTAAAAACCGAGGGCGCTGTCACCTCAAAGCTCTTCGATTTGATCGAGCGCAAGGTGGGCGGCAGCAACTCCGAGTGGTTCGGCGCTTTTGAGGCAATCGATATTTCATCCATCCAAAAGAAGCATATAGCCGACGGCGTTTACTGCAATCCCGTGGTTTATTACTCCACACATGAAAACTTTGCCGAGAGCGAGCTTGATGTTTCCGACACCGACGTTTGGACAACGGTCATGCCGCCCAAGGATCAGATAACCGCGGTGGCTGTTGACTGCCGAAAAACGACCGCGGGCGAGGACTTTATTCTCGGCAAAAAGGACGGCTTGTCGTTCGACATTAAAATGCATTCTCCCGGAGATACCGACAACGACCTTACCTCGTACAACGAGGCGTATGTAAGAGGTAACTTTGTTAACCTTGACACCAAGGTGGATAACGTTACTCAAACAAGGGTCACCATCCACTACAATGTTCCGCAGTTTGTAAAATCCGCTTTTCCTGCCACGGGTACTATTGATAAGCCCGAATCGGTGGTAAAGAACAGCGTTATTGAGTATGTGCTCAAGATCACTAACCCCGATACCGATGTTCCCATGCTGAACGTAAAGGTTGAGGATATATTCTGCAACAGGGTAAGGATAAACAATTCGATCAGGGTTCAGGTCAACGAGGAGGAAGCGGTTCCGATCGACGATACTCCGCTGGTGTCTTTCACGATAACAGACGCCGAAAACGGAGCTTCCAAGTTCAGCGCGACGATAGAATCTATAGAGCGTCAGCAGACAATTTCAATCATTATACCCGTAACTGTAATTGCGGACAAGAGCAACAACCCGGAGGAAAACATAATCACCAACAAGGCGGATATCCTCTCGGTAAATGATGTTCCGTACGAGAATCCCGTTGACAGCAACCCGACCTATCATGTTATCGACGAGATCAAGGCAAAGGTGCTTAAAACCAACTCCAAGGGCAATCCGCTTGCCGGGGCAAAGCTCAATATCCTTGACAAGGATAAAAACCCCGTTCCTATCGCGTATGATGCTCAGGATAATCCGATTTATGATTTCGTATCAACAAATGAGGTGTTAAGCTTTAATCTCAACAAGGGAACATATTATCTTCGTGAGCTTGCAGACGGTGTTCCCGAGGACTTCCAAAAGGCAGAGGACGTTCAGTTCCGCATCGACATAGAGGGCATCATCTATGTTAACAACAAGGCGGTAAACTATGTTGAGATGAAGGATGAGCCCGATTACAGGGTTATTTTCCACGAGAACAATCCCGAGCTCGAGGATAAAAACGTGGTGTTCAAAACATATGAGCCCAACGAGCTGAATGATGACAAGTCGATAGATCATTTTTATGATATTCCCAAGTGGGCAGGCGACGAGTATGTATTCGCAGGCTGGTATCATAACGACGACTACACCGAAACTCCCGTAGATGCTACCATAGCGGTCGATTTTGACAGCGATGACAGAGATACTTATCCGCGCCCGACCCCTGTTCACGACTATCATCTGTACGCCATGTGGATCAAGGTCGATACGGTAAGCAGGGACAACAAGGATCAAAACATTGTCGGCAGCTACCGCGGATTTGGCCTTGAGGGAGTTCAGATACGCACAGGCGACTCAATTCAAAGAATGCTTGACGCAGGCATCATCCCTCCCAACGAAAAGGATTTTTACGGTAACAACATCCCCGGAACCGATGACAACTACAACATGGAAGACCCGAACTACGGTAACAACAAGCAACCCGGCGGCTTAAGATTTGTCACATCGATCCGTGAAGGCCTGCTGACGGATATTTATAATATCCAAAAAATCGACGCAACACCGGAGGAGGGCAAAAGCTTCGGCGTTGAGTACGGTTATGTTGTGGGTACATACGACAACATACAGGCGTTCTTTGAGCATTACAGCGATGAAAGCAGGTTGGATTATACACTTCAGTATAACGGCGAGAACGTAAACGGTGTTAACACAACCAAAAAATCATCTCTGTACAGCGACTTCAGGTATATCAGCAATGTAAACTGTACCTCCAATCAAAAGATAGGAGGAAAGAACAACAGCGGCGTTGTTGAAAAAGACCACAGGAACTTCAGCGATTATCGTCTTTACAGCCTTATTGTTACCTACGAGGGCGACGATATTTATGAGGTCGATAAAAAGATTGACGCAAGGGCATACATGAGATACTATGACGCCAACGGAAAGCTCAGGGTGTTTTATAACACATACAATCCCTCAAGGTACTACGGCGGATGTATGTGCAGCTTTAAGCAGGCGCTCGATATGTCAATCGGAAAAACTCAGCACGACATGCTTGAACAATAAACGACAGTATTCCGTAGAAAAGTATTCGGGGGAGTCCGCAAAGGGCTCCCCTGAAAATGTATTGCAAGAGTTATTCGATCAATGACACGCTTCGTATCATCGGTGTGACGGAGCGATTCTTTACTTTTTTGTGCCTGTCTGTTACTTTCAAAATATAAAAAACGAAAGGACAGATACAATGAAGGCAAAAAAAGCTTTGTTCACGGGCGTCGCCCTTACAGCGGCGTTTGTGATTTGGACGTTTATGATAATGAGCGTTGACGTCGGTAATGTGGGTCAGCGCGGAACAGCGGTCGGCTTTGCGACCTTCAACACTTGGTTCCATCACTTGACAGGCGTGCATATGCTGCTATACACCATAACGGACTGGCTCGGGCTTGTTCCCATAGCCGTGTGCCTGTGCTTCGGCGTCTTGGGTCTTGCACAGCTGATTCACCGCAGAAGCCTGCTCAGGGTTGACCTTGACATCATCCTTTTGGGCTTATATTATATTTTGGTGATCGCAGGGTATCTTCTGTTTGAAATGATACCGATAAACTACAGACCGATACCTATAGACGGATACATGGAGGCTTCCTATCCGTCCTCAACCACGCTTTTGGTGCTGTCGGTTATGCCTACCCTGATTTTTCAGGTGAAAAGAAGGTGCAAAAGCCGTATGACAAGGCTTGTCGTTTATATCCTTGCGTCGGTGTTCTCGGCATTTATGGTGACAGGCAGACTAATTTCGGGCGTCCATTGGGCAACGGATATAGTCGGCTCGGTTTTTCTCGGCTTGGGATTGTTTGAGCTGTATCACGCGGCTGTATTGTTAACGGATAAGAGGAAACACAATGGAGTTTAACGAAAAATTGCAGGAATTGAGAAAAAGCAGGGGACTGACGCAGGAGGAGCTTGCAAAGGAGCTTTTTGTGTCGAGAACAGCGGTCTCAAAATGGGAATCGGGAAGAGGATACCCGAATATTGATTCTTTAAAAGAAATATCCCGCTATTTCTCGGTATCTATCGACGAGCTCATCTGTCCCGGCGAGATAATCACCGCTGCCGAAAACGAAAAGCGAGAAACCATAGATCACTACACATCGCTTATTTGCGGTGTGCTGGACACTTTTACCGTGCTTCTGCTGTTTTTGCCGATATTCGGAAACGGCGAAAAGACAACCGCCGCGCCTATGTTCGGGCTGACCGAAATCAGCTTTTGGATAGTAATAATGTACGCGGTAATCGTCGGATCAACGGTACTAAACGGCATTTGTGCAGTCATTGTCAGCCGTTTTAATAAGCCTGTGCGAAGCAAACAATTGCTCATCAGCGGCGCGGTGCTGTCCGTGCTCGCCGTATTCCTGTTTATCATCACGCGGCAGCCGTATGCAGGAATCATCTGCTTTGCGATACTTATCATCAAGGCATATCTTTTACTGAGAAGTAATAAAAACCTATAATGCCGAGTGAGAGCAAAGCGCGGTTTAAAAACAACAAACCCTCACGGAGCCTGTAACTCTGTGAGGGTTAAGGCAACACCGCACAATTCATGGCGCACGCCTTGCTTGAATATTATTCCGTCAGTTTGTCCAAAAAAGTCTCGGCAAGGCGTCAGCCTTACCTCGATTTTTTGTACAACCTGACGTAAAATCTTGCTACGCAATCCGCACACCTGAATTATGCGGTATTGCCTTAAATACTATTCCTTCGGCAGCAGTTTTTTATATGTCAGGTCTATAGCAAACGCGCCGAGCGGAGCGGTGAGCAGAATTGCGATGACCGACACCGTCAGCACGGTCTGACCGCAGGCAAGTCCCATGGCGAGCGGCAGTCCGCCTATCGCCGCCTGAACGGTAGCCTTTGGCGTGTAGGCGAGCATACAAAACAGCCTTTCCTTCATCGAAAGCCTTGTGCCCGCAACGCAGATGAAAACGCCGAGCATACGGAACACAAGCACGCAGGGGATGAGCAGCACGGCAAACAGACCCGCGCTTTGCAGGCTGTCGATCGCCACCGAGGCGCCTACCAGCACAAACAGAAATATCTCGGCAGGTATCCACAGCTTGTCAAACACGCCCGAAAGCGCCTTTGCCATTGAGGCGTTTTTTCTTTTTATTTCGGTTCCGAGAGCCATTATTGCGATAAGCCCCGCAAAGGGAACCACCGATGACGCGCCCTCAAGCCAATTAAGCAAAAAGCTTACTGCCAATGTTATGATAACCTGAGCATACAGCGGCACGCGGCATTTTTCAAAGAACAAGCGAAGCAGCAGCCCCGTCAGCAGCCCCGCGGCTGCTCCCAGGAGCACCGAAACGGGAACTCCGGCAAAGCTCAGCCATGACGCTTCCTCTCCGCGCGCAAGTCCCGTAAAGGTCGTAAACAGCACTATCACGAACACGTCGTCAACCGAGGCGCCGGCAAGTATCATCTGGGGCACGCCGTTTGTTGTTCCGCGCCCTTCGTCAATGAGCCTTATCATACGCGGAACCACCACGGCAGGGGAGACAGCGGCTATGACGGCTCCGAGAATCGCCGCTTCCAAAACCGACAGCCCAAGCAGCGGCGGAGCAAGCAGCAGCGTTCCTGCTATTTCAAGGCAGGCAGGCACAAAGCACATCAGCACGGCAGACCTGCCGACCCTTTTCAGGTCGGAAAGGTTAAGCTTAAGCCCTGCGCGAATCAGTATTATTATAAGCGCTGCGCGTCTTATATCGGTCGAAATGTTCAAAACGCCCCGATCTATCAGGTTCAGCAAGCACGGACCAATGATTATTCCCGCAATTATCATTCCGAACAAGGCAGGAAAGCGGATCGTTTTGCACAGCCAACCCGAAAACAGTCCCGAAAGCAGTATTACAGCTATACCGGTTAACATAAAAGCCTCCCAAATCGGCGCTGCGGCAGCTATTTTGCGGCAGGCGTATCGGTTTCGTTGCGGTGGAACCATTGGTCATATACTTCGTCGGTCACTCCGTATTGCTCGTCGGCGGAGCGAATCGAGAAGTACTGCGCGTCATAGTGCCGCCAGCCATCCTCGGTTTTTGTGATACACCACGAATGGCTGCCTGCGCCCTCGTAAGCGCTTTCGCCCGTAAGCCGCAGGGTTTCAAGCCCTGTGCGGTTATACAAATAGCACAGCATTGCGGCGTGGGTGTAGCAGGAGCCGCGCATGGTCTTAAAATATTCCACGCACAGGTTTTCCGTGGTGTCGTCCTCGTTTACGTCATAAGAGATTTAATAAACATAATCGAATATATCCCTTTTGTCGGTGCCTATTTCAAACAGCAGATCGTCAGCCATAACGGGCAGGGTCTCGGTGGTAAAATCCGTATAGTTTGTTATGTCCTCAAACGCCTTGTTGTATATCCACCCGTATTTGCCGTCAAGCTTCACCTTAAGCCATCTTCCGTCGTCGCTTGCGCCGTACTGTTCCGCCTTGCTTCCTGCGGGAACGTCTGCAAGCCGCGTCGAGCTCCACGCCGAGTCCTCCATAAGACCCGTGGGGGAGATGGTCGTTTTTTCGGTAAAGCCGCCGTTGTCCGTTACGGTAACTGTGACCTCCGCGCTTTTTCCGTTGAATACGGTCGCGGTCACGGTGGCGGCGCCTGCGGCGTTTGCCGTAACGGCGCCGTTTTTGGTAACGCTTACAACGCTGTCATCGCCCGAGCTGAATACGGCTGTTGCAAAGCCCTCGTCGGTTGAGGAGGGGTACAAATAAAAATGCGTCGTTTCTCCGATTTTCATAGCGACCTGTTTGTTGCCGAACGCCGCGCCCGTGGGCGCCTTTTTAACGGTCACGTAACAGGTTTTTTGCAGAGCTGTCCGCACGCTTTTCCTCCACGTTGGCATAGCCTGCCGCATTTGCGGTCATTATGCCGGTGTCGGGGTCAACGGTCAAAACGCCCGGGTTGTCCGAGGTGTATGCCGCGCCCTGTTCAGCGTCGGGAAACGCCGCAGTCTCGCCGACGCCCATAACAGGCAGCAAGGTTTTTGCGGCAGATATGTGAGCTTCCTCCTGCACATCAACGGCGCTTTCGGTGTTTTCGGGCTCCTGCCGAGGTCTGAGAATATCGGCGACAAAGATACCCACAGTAATGATCGCCGCGAGTATTGCAAGTATCGTCAGCTTTCGTTTCACAACACCAACTCCTGTTATCATGCGTTTATAAAGCTATTGTATATTAAGTATGCCGAAAAAGCAACCGTTTTTTGAATAATGCGATCCCCTTCGGCATATGCTAAAGCAGATAATCATCAAGGGGGTCAATATGTCAAGGCTGAAAATATATTTGAAATCAATTCTTATTCCGCTTTTGTCGGGCGCGCTGACGGGCTTGCTCATTTCGGGCTTTATGGATTTTGACGCGCTCAAAAAGCCGCCGCTTTCACCGCCCGCGCTGCTTTTCCCGATAGTCTGGACGCTGCTCTATCTGCTAATGGGCATATCCTACGGTATGCTTAAGGAAAAGGGGCTGACCGACAGCGGCATCGACACGCTCTATTACGCGCAGCTTGTCGTAAACCTGCTGTGGCCTGTCGCGTTTTTCGTGCTCAAATGGCGGCTTTTCGCGTTTATTTGGATATTGCTGCTGCTTGTGCTTGTCGCGGCAATGGCTGTCAGGTTTTACTCCAAGGATAAAACGGCAGGGCTGCTTCAAATCCCTTACGTGGTGTGGGTGGCGTTCGCGTCGTATCTCAATTTGGGAGTTTTTATCCTCAACGGATAACAGCAAAAGCAAAACCTCCGGCAGTTGTTTGTCGGAGGTTTAATTCTGATACAGAGATATTATTTTTTGTTTTAGGCAATACCGCATAATTCAGGTGTGCGGATTGCACAGTAAGATTTTTCGTCAGGTTGTACAAATAAATCGAGGTAAGGCTGTCGCCTTGCCGAG
>CADBWP010000058.1 GCA_902798365.1 uncultured Ruminococcus sp. | reverse complement strand
CAATTTTCAAAACAACAAAAAGCGCACGCATAAACGCGCACGCTTTTATCTTTGGTTTGCAACGGGGCAATCGGGGTCGGTCAGGTCATATCTGCCTGTTTTGGCATAGGTAAGGCATTTTGCGCCGCCGCGGCAGTTCTCGGCGTGCTTACAGCCCTTGCAGCCGTCGGGTATTCCCGTGCCGCGCAGCTCCTTCATTATGGGGCTGTCGCGGTGCAGGCTGAGCAAGGTGCTGTCGCTAACATTGCCCAAAACAAGCGGCAGCCTGCGGCATGGAAGCACGTTGCCGTCGGCAAGCACAACAAGCAGGTTGTCGCCTGCGGCGCAGCGGTAAATCACCTTTTTTTCGCACGGTAAGAATTGCAGGGCGCGTCCGCAAAAAACGAGCCTTTTCCTGTTCAGACGCGCCGCCGTGTTGCAAAGCTTTTTGTATTCACCTGCGCTTAGGGTCAGCTTGTCGCTGTCCTCGGCGGCAGGTATTATCACGCGGTCAAACCACAGCTTGTCTGCTCCCAGGTCGCTGCACAAGCGCGCCAGACGCTTCAATTCGTGCAGGTTGTGACGCTGAGCCGTGAAAGAAACGCTTGTGAATATTCCCTGAGCCTTAAGCGCGCGTATTCCGTCCAGCGCCTGCTCAAAGCTGCCCTCGCCGCGAATTTTGTCATGGCTTTTTTTGCAGCCGTCAAGGCTTATCTGCACATATCCAACGCCGCACGCCTTAAGCCGCTTTGCCTCTCTTGTGCCCAGCAGGGTGCCGTTTGTCAGCACGCCTGTCCTTATTCCGCGTTCCCGGGCGCTTTTCAGCAGCCAATAAAGGTCGGGGTGGGTGAGAGGCTCGCCGCCCGTGATGTTAAGCTGTCCGCGGCAGTCGTAGTGTTCGAGCAGCTCGCAGTATTGACCGAGTATTGCCTCCAGCCGTTCGCGCGACTCAAACGAGGAATAGTCGTCCTGATAGCAATGGCTGCACCGCAGGTTGCAGCGGTGCGTGATGTGCCATTGCATGGTAAAGCTTTTGTAGTCGGTTTTTTCCATATTTAAAACGATGAGCTTCCGCCGCTTCCGCAGCCGCCGCAGCTCGAACAGCTTGAACAACTGGAGCAGCTTGAACAGCTTGAACAGCTTGAGCCGCTTGAGCTGCCTGAGCTGCTCAACCAGCTTGACCTTCCCGAAGAACCGGACGAGGTTATTTTTGGTTTATTTTCGTACTCGACTGACGAAACAAGCTCTACATTAACGGGACCTTTGCAGGTTGCCTTCGCCTTATAGGAGCTTTTCAGCGGCGCGGTGAGGTTTTGAAGCGGGTTTTCCCTGTGAGAAAACGCTACACCCAGCGCGATTATCAGTCCGAGCATCACCGATATGACCGCATAGCCGGTTATCTTCATCGGCTCGCTGATCGACCGTTTCTCGCACAGGTCAAGCATCTGCGAAAATGCGGTTTTTGCACAGTTATAATAATGCTTGTTTGTGGCATAGCTGCTCACGTTGTTCGTGATCGAACGCGCGTAAGAGTCGGAAACATAGTGGTTTATTTCGCCGTAGCTTTGAATGGTGAGCTTGCGTACCTTCATGTTTATCACAAATATAGCTCCGCCGTCCTTTTTAAAAAGCTCCTGCCTTTTGTCGTGCGCCTGGCTTATCTCGTTGGAGGTGTCCGCATCGGTAGTCCAAAAGGCGACGTGTCCGTAGGCGGTCAGGGGCTCCATGTCCTGTGCGAGCATAGCTTCCTCCTGCGAAGTGAGAAGGTCGAGGTCGTCTATGATGACCACCGTGTTGGACGTTTCGGGGTTTGTGTAGCGAACGTCTGCCGCCGAGGCTGCAACAAGCGACGCGGCGGCGATGATCACCGCGATAATGAAGCAGAACGGTATTTTTATGGCTTTAGTTTTCATCATATGCCGCTCCCTTCTTGCTGAACTGAGGAGGTTTGTTGTGCGCTATCTTGGTTTGGAAGAAGATGTGCATAAGCGACAGCACGACAAGCAGCAGACCCGCAACGCCCGACATGCAGTAAAGCACAAGACTGTTTGCGGTATCAACAACGGCGGTACCCATGCACACGAACATCCACGCATACATTATGCCGCGTATAATACCGTTGACGCGGTTGAACTGCTTTGCAGATGTGAGTATCGCGTTCGTCTTCATGGTATTCGTTGTCAGCTCAAGACTATTGATTTGTTTTGTGAATTTTGCCTGCTTTACGTGCTGAACCACATACGCAATGACAGACGGCAAAAACATCACAAAGCCCAAGAAGTATCTGCTTTGCCTGAATGAGCCGTCGGTTGACATCAGTATCAAAGACAAAAGCAGCACTCCGCCCGAGATAAAAAAGCTTTTGGTTACGCCCGTTTTCATATCGTTGATATGAAGCGCGTTGCCCACGGTGTTTATGTAAGACTGCTGCATAACATACATGCCGGCAAGACCCAAAAAGCCGGTCAGCGAGGTAGTGGTGTTGGCGGGCAGAGAGGGCAGCAGGCTGAACAGCGCGAACACAACGCCGAACACCGCCGCAGCACAGATAAGCGCCGCCAAAAGGATTCGCACGGGGCTAAGCGGAAGATCCGCCGCAACCTTGCCTGTTTGACCGTTAACGGCGGCATAGGTTATTTTGTTGCCCTTGCGGTAGCTCATAAACCAAACGGGACACAGCGCCTTGTAGCCCTGGTTTTGAGTCATTTGGGGGAATGAGTTCAGAGTGCTCGTGGGCTGCGCATATATTTTGTTTTCAACCATTTTGTCTTTTACAACGGGCTGGCGCTCGGTTTCCTCAACAACCTTCTTGAATAATTCCTCTTCGTCGTGAATGGCGTAATCGCTTATAAGGGCGTCGCCGGTTTCGGCATAAAAGCCGCTCAGATAGCCGGGGCGGAATCCGCGCTCTTCACGTCTGTCAAACGGGTCTATCTGCTCGCTGATGTGGTCGTCAAAGGAAACCGAAACATCGTGAAACCGGCTGTCCTTAACGGTTATGTCGGCATCAAATGTAACGTTATAATAATCTATGGTGTAGGTGCTGCTCTTTTTCTTGGATTTTTCATTTGATCTTGAGTAGAGCACAGTCGTGCCCGACATTTTGTATTCCGGGCAGGAATAGGGGATGTATATTCCGCGAAAGCTCTCTATAAGCTGCGGGTCGCGGTATTTGTGAGAAACAAAGTGATATTTTTTAACGTGGTCGCAGTACAGCTGCTTGCATTGCTCCTTTGTGATTTTGAATGGGATTATCGCGTTAGGCTTCCATTCCTTTCGCACCTTGTCAAAAATCATCGAGGCTCCGCCGCAGTACTGGCAAAAGCCAACCGCGTCGTTTGGGTCTGTGGTTTCAAGCTCGGCGCCGCAGGACGGGCAGATATACGCAAAGCTGTCATAGGTTTGGGCGGTTTTTGCTTCGTCCGAGGCTTTGGCATACAGCTCCTTTACGCCAAAGCGTCCCTGACAATGGTCGCAGAACATCTGTTGAGATTCTATCTCAAACCTCAGTCCTGCGCCGCAGGACGGGCAATGTACCATGGAATCATCTCCTTGTTGTAATAATGAACAAAATTATAATACCATAACGCAAAACTTTTTTCAACTATTAATAACAAAAAAGCCGGAAAAACAGCGCAGGCTGCTCTTCCGGCATTAAGTCGATTTTTTAAATATTCACTTCATACTCGGTAACGTTCTTAACGGTCTCACCGTCAATTTGCAGGGCTGTGGGACGGTCAAATTTTACCTTTACATGCTTGCCCTTCATAACGTGCACGATATTTGTTTTCTTAACGTGCTCGCCCTTGAATATGGCGGGAAAGGCAATAAGCGTTGCCAGCCTGCCCTTGCCGTTCATTACCATAACGGTAACACGGCGCTTGGGGTCGAGTCTGTCCTGACCCGGGGTAGCCATCATGCCGCCGCCGTAAAAGCGTCCCTTCATTGTGGGAGCAAGCCACGCCTTTTCAAAGGTGAACTTTTCGCCGTCAATTTCTATCTCGGCGTTGGTGGGCTTGTATTTATACAACATTCCCTTTATGGCTATAGAGGTGTAGTTTATAGGCTTGTCGGACTTTTCGCGCAGAAGGTCGCCCTCCTCGCAGCAATAGCCGTCTATGCCGTAGCCTATGCCGTTTATGAATTTGCTGCTTTTTCCGTTGATGGTAACGGTTGGCAGGTTCACAAGGTACTTGTTTATCTTTTCGGGGGCGTCGCCCTTCTTTTTGTTAAGGTCGTTCCAAAAATCGTTGCCGCTGCCGGTAGGGAAGTAGTAGATGTCGTTTTTAAGCTCCATGCCGTCAATGTCGTTGACCAGGCGGTTAAGGGTGCCGTCGCCGCCGCAAAGGCAAACAGAATCTTCGGGCTTAAGCGCCGCAAGCACATCGGCGT
Source organism: uncultured Ruminococcus sp. (assembly GCA_902798365.1). Taxonomy (GTDB): domain Bacteria; phylum Bacillota; class Clostridia; order Oscillospirales; family Acutalibacteraceae; genus Ruminococcoides. The sequence continues at coordinate 3,230 of CADBWP010000058.1, read as the reverse complement.
AGTTTTTGCCTAAAGCGTCCTCAAAGACGATCTCTTTTTCTGTCCAGATGCTTTTAAGCTGTTCAGCGTCGGTTTTGCCGGCGCCGTTGTTTGCTTTTGAATTGTAAAGTACATACATGCTCATGCGCTTTTGCCTCCGTCAAGCTTTTCGGTCATCATCTGCGCGATCTCGTCGCCCAGAGCCGCCGTTTTTTTGTTTTTGATATATTCAGCCTCAAGCACCCCTGCAACGTCAATATACACATGGCTGCGGTGAAGCGGATAGTTTTTTTGTATTTCATAGGCTCCCTTTACGGTCACCATCACAATGGGAACATTTGCCTTCTGCGCGATTTTGAACACCGCGGTGTGAAACGGCAGCAGTCCGTCGCCGTAGTTGCGCGTGCCCTCTGGATACACTCCCACGTTTACCTCGTCGCGGGTTATAAGGTCAGCCGCGCGGTTGATGGTTTTTACTGCCTTGCGCGGATTCTCACGGTCTATCGGCATAAAGCACAGGCGGTGGATTAATCTGCCGAACACGGGAACCTTAAAGTTTTCGGGCTTTGAAATAAACGAAAGCTGCCTGTCGCCGAACACCAGCCAGGTGAGTATAGGGTCAAACTTTGAGCGGTGATTGCTCACCAGCAGAAACCTGCCATTGGGCAGTTTCTCAAGTCCCGTTGTGTGCAGCTTTATGCGGACGATTTTTGTCGCGCACCAAGTGGAGCTGTTCAGCAAAAATCTGTAGTATCTGCTTTCGTGCTCATACTCTTTTTCGGTATTAACAAGCAGAGCGCTTATCACTATAAGCAATATGTAGGCAAGCAGCAACCCAAGCAGGCTGAATATGACTGAAAGAATGATCGTAAGCGCCAAGGCTATCCCTCCTTATTCGCAAGCGCGTCACGCTCGGCGCACAGCTCTTTGTACAGTTCATAAGATGTGAAGCGGACATTGTTCTCTGTTTGCACCGCCTTAAGCGCCACAGGCGTTTTTTGTTTGCGCAGGGCGTCAAGAAATATGCTCATCAGCGGCGCGGGAACTCCCGAAATATAGAGCATTTCGTCCGTAAAAAGGCTGTTTTCCGCGGCTTCTCCGTCAGCCTCTTCGCCAAGCAGGCAGGATATTTTCAAGCCGAACAGCTCAGGCTCAATGTCGCGTGTGCCGATATACAGCTTGCTGCACAGCATTTTTATCCTTGCAGCCTTTGCACCCTTTATATTGTATAAAAAAACCTCTCCCATAATTACCTCACTTTATCAAAAGCAGCGGAAGCGCAAACCACTCGCGCACCACATAGGTAGGCACATACAGCGGATTCGTGTCGGCGTTCACCGAGCCCGTTTGCGCGTCTATGCCCTGCTTTTTTGCAATAAGTCCTGCGCGGAACTGATGAAATCCGTCGGTAACTACCGCAATGTCGGGGTTCAGATTGTTTTCTCTGATTATCTCGGCAGAAAACCTGAAATTCTCTGCCGTGTCGGTCGATCTGTCCTCCATATACAGCCTTTCGGGGGCTATACCGTCGGCGGTCATCACCTCATACATGCACCGGGCTTCGCTTTTTATCTCATCGCTGCCCTTGCCTCCGCTCAGCACCGCCACGCTTTCGGGGTGCTCGTTCAAGAATTTTTCGGCGGCGGTTATCCGTCCGCGCAGTATTTCGGACGGCTCGCCCGAGGGTCGAACCTGAGAGCCGAGCACTATAACCGTGGCGTTGTCCGACGGCTTGGAAATGCCCGTAAAGGCGATAAGCGCCGTTACCGCCAGCCCGTAAGCCACAAAGGCGGCGCACGCTATGTTTACGATGCGAAAAAGGATTTTTGTGACCGCGGATTTTGCAAACAGACCGTTTATAGCCGAGGCAACGGGGGAGATGCACATAGCAAGCACGCAAAGGCACAAAGCCGCGCCGGCGATATTGCCCGGGTTGATGATGTTGCGCGACATAGGCGCAACAAAAAAGGCAAACAAAACCACCGCCGCAACGCCGATAATAATTCTCAGTATCACAATAAGCATTTTCATCCGACCACCTCTGCAAAAGCTGTAAAAGTCTGTCGTTTTATGATCCACAACGATATTATAGCGTAAAAACCGCCGCTCCGCAATAGCAAACCGTGCAAAAATTTTTTATGCGTCTTACTTTTAAAAAAGCGTCATATAATCTATTGAACCGCTTTTTTCGGAGGTAAATATGATAAAAAGAATTTTGAAGGCGCTCGAAATACTCTTTTGCTGCGCAGCCGTTGTGCTGTGCGGCTGTGCCAAAAGCGAAAGGGCAGAGGTGCAAACGGACTTTAAGGCAGGCTTCAGGGCTTCCTTTCACGGATTGTCGCTTGAGGGCGAGGTGTTGAACACCCGACGCGGCATAGCTGATTTCAGCTTTTCCGCACCCGATACTCTCAGCGGACTGAACCTCGGCTACAGGGACGGCACTCTGCAAATATCGCGCGGCAGCATAAAATGCACCGCCGATGAAGCATATCTGCCCGACGCCTCCTTTTGCTCGCTGCTCAGAGAGTTTTTTGCTCACCTTGCGCGCGGCGAATATGAAACGTCGGACAGCGGCTGCACCATGACCCTCAACGGCAATCCCTGCGACTTCTCTGCCGACAGCGGCGGGCTCCCGCTTTGCCTGTCCTCGCCCGAAAACTACCTCAGCGTGGAATTTTACAATGCCGAAAAAATCGACTGACAAATCAGGCGCTTCAAAATAATATGTAGTAAGCACGGTTTGTTTCGGTATAAAAAATCCGAAACAGGCAAAAATACCGATAGAAAACTTTTTGGAGCGTGAAAGCCATGAATATCAAACGCGGAGACATCTACTACGCCGACCTCAGCCCCGTGGTGGGCTCGGAGCAGGGCGGAATAAGACCTGTACTTATAGTTCAAAACAACGTGGGCAACCGTTTCAGCCCCACGGTAATAGCGGCGGCGATAACCAGCCAGCAGTCAAAGGCAAAGCTGCCCACGCATATTCCGTTGTACGCTGCCACCTCGGGGCTTGCCAAGGACAGCGTCGTGTTGCTTGAACAGATGCGCACTATAGACAAACGCCGCCTTAAAGAAAAGATGGGGAGCATAGACGAGGGCGCCATGAACGCCGTAAACAACGCGATTTCCATTTCTCTCGGCTTGCAGTAGAGCCGGGTGATCCTCAACAAAAAAATGTTTCATATTTCCAATTGGGAATTATAAAACCGCGTTTAGGGTGTATTATATTACAGTCGCAGCAGCGGCAG
>CADBWP010000057.1 GCA_902798365.1 uncultured Ruminococcus sp. | reverse complement strand
TTTTAAATACTTTCCCTGTGCATCTTCACCGATATAGATAACCTTATCAAAGCCTGATTCCATATAGAGTTTTAACGCAGGATAATTATCTAAATCAACTCCGATTGACATTTCGGTATAGTCCTGTGATTTTACTTTTTCAGTAATGAAGTCAATCAATTTCCTGCCAATACCTTGTCGTCTGTATTCGTATTTTACTATAAGACGGGAAATGTAAATACGCTGGTTTGGAATTGTATAATCAGAATCATTCGTTTCTTTAACAAGAGAAATCTCGCCAACGAACTCATTATCAATAGTGTAGATATATGTAGTCCGATTACCTGTTAAAAGCTCGTTATAAAACTTGTCCGCTTGTCCGCAAGCTCACTTTGGCGCTGCATATCCCAAATATTGCTACACTTTTGATAATCCGTAATATCTAATTTAATTATATCTGATTTCATAATTATTCCTCACATAAAGGACACTCAAGTATTTCATTAAATCCTTTGTATTCATTCTAATTAGCCCTTCAAATATCGTAATTTAATTTTACCATAAAACCAGATAATTAGCAATAGAAAAACGCCGCCAAGCAGGAGAGTGTCCCACTTGGCGGAGCTGATTATAATTCTATATTGGAAATTTATTCCCACTCCACCGTTCCGGGCGGCTTGCTGGTTATGTCATAGACAACCCTGTTGACGTTCTCCACCTCGTTGATAATGCGGTTTGATACTCTGCCCAGAATGTCGTAGGGGATCTTCGCCCAGTCGGCGGTCATAAAATCGTCTGTGGTCACGGCGCGTATCGCCACAAGCTCGCTGTAGGTGCGCGCGTCGCCCATAACTCCCACGGTTTTTACGCCCGGCAGTACGGCAAAAAACTGGCTCATTTTGTCCGCGTAGCCGCAGCGTTCCATTTCGTCGCGGAGTATCGCGTCGGCTTCCTGCAAAATCCTGACTCTTTCCGCGGTGACCTCGCCTATCACCCTGACGCCCAAGCCGGGGCCGGGGAAGGGCTGCCGCCACACAAGCTCGCGGGGGAGACCGAGCTTTTCTCCCACGGCGCGAACCTCGTCCTTGAACAGGTCGCCCAGAGGCTCTATTATTCCGTCAAATTTTATGTCCTTGGGAACGCCCACCTGATTGTGGTGGGTTTTTATTTTTGCGGCGTCGCCCTTGCCGCTCTCTATTCTGTCGGGGTAAATAGTGCCCTGCGCAAAATACCCGTCGCCGTAGCTCTCGCGTATTTTGTTCCAGAACACGGCGTAAAACTCTTCGCCTATTATGTTGCGCTTTTCTTCGGGGTCGGTAACGCCCTTAAGCTTTGCAAGAAATTCGTCCTGACAGTTTATTCGCACAAAGTTCATGTCGAACAGCTTTGTAAAGGTCTGTTCAACAAAGTCGCCCTCGTCCTTGCGCATAAGCCCCTGATCTACAAACACGCAGGTCAGACGTTTGCCTATGGCTCTGCTTATCAGCGCGGCGGCTACCGAGGAATCAACTCCGCCCGAAAGCCCGAGAACAACGCTTTTTTCACCGACCGTGTCGCGTATTTTTTCGACCGTGTCGCTTATGAAGCTTTCGGTTTTCCAGTCGCCGGCGCAGCCGCACACCTTGTACAAAAAGGCGCTGAGCATGTCTTTTCCGTGCTCGGTATGGTTCACCTCGGGGTGGAACTGAACACCGTACAGCCTTCTTTCGGGGTCTGCCATGGCGGCTGTGGGACAGTTGTCGGTTACGGCGGTAACGGCAAAGCCCGCGGGCGGCTCGCTTATGTAGTCGCGGTGGCTCATCCACGAAACGCCGCTGTCGGGAAGTCCCTCAAACAAAGCGCAGTCCGTGCTGTATTTTGTCTCGGTCTTGCCGTATTCGCTTACCGAGTTGTCGGTTGCCGATATGACCTTTCCGCCCAGAGCGTAAGCCATAAGCTGACAGCCGTAGCAAATGCCCAGAACCGGAACCCCCAGCTCAAAAATCTCGGGCGTGTAGTGTGGCGAGCTTTCGTCATAAACGCTGTTGGGGCCGCCCGTAAAGATTATGCCCTTTGGATTTTTCTCCCTGATTTTTTCGAGCGGCGCGGTATAAGGCATTATCTCGCAATACACTCCGCATTCGCGCACCCTTCTGGCGATAAGCTGATTGTACTGACCGCCGAAATCGAGAACAATTACTGTTTCCTGCATGAATACACCCCTTTTTGAGCCTTTAAAGATTATTGGTTTATTTCAAATCTCTATAATCTGATCTCTATTCTCTCAACTACACAGGGCGCACACAACGGCGCGCCCCTTTGCAGTTAATTATCTGTATATTATATCGCTTCTTGACGGACCGTTGGAAACCATTTTTACGGGCACGCCTATCTGCTGCTCGGCAAACTCTATGTACTCGCGGCACTCCTTCGGCAGCTCGTCATAGTTTTTGATGCCCGAGATGGAGCATTTCCAGCCCTTGAGCTTCTTAAGGATGGGCTTGCATCTTTTGAGCTTTGTGGTAGAGGGGAAGTAGTCGATAACCTCGCCGTCAAGCTCGTAGCCCACGCAGACGGGTATCTCGTCAAGATAGCCTAGCACGTCGAGCACGGTGAACGCCACCTGAGTAGCGCCCTGAACCATGCAGCCGTAGCGTGTGGCAACCAAATCGAGCCAGCCCATTCTTCTGGGGCGACCTGTGGTCGCGCCGAACTCGCCGCCGTCGCCGCCGCGTTTTCTCAGCTCGTCCGCCTCTTCGCCGAATATCTCGGAAACGAACTCGCCCGCGCCCACGGCGCTTGAATACGCCTTTACAACGGTGACAATTTCCTTTATCTCATAGGGGGGGATGCCCGCTCCGACGGCGCCGTAGCCCGCTATTGTGTTGGACGAGGTGACCATGGGATAGATGCCGAAGTCGGTGTCCTTAAGCGAGCCGAGCTGACCCTCCAGCAGAATGTTCTTGCCGTCCTTAAGGGCGTTGTGAATAACGGTGAACGCGTCGCCCACATAGGGAGCCAGCTGCTCCTTGTACTCCATAAGCTTGTCAAAAACCTCCTCCTCGGTAACGGGAGGCTTGTTGTACAGGTTTTTGAGGATGGCGTTTTTGATCTCAAGCGCGTGGCGTATCTTAGCCTTAAGCGAATCGGGGTCGTCGTAGAGCTCGTTTATCTGAAAGCCTATTTTTGAATATTTATCCGAATAAAACGGAGCTATGCCGCTTTTGGTGGAGCCGAAGGAGTTTTTGCCCAGGCGCTCCTCCTCATAGCAGTCGAACGCAACATGATAGGGCATAACGATCTGGGCGCGGTCTGATATTACAACCTTGGGCGCGGGAACGCCGCGGTCGGTAAGCTCCTTCATCTCTTTAACAAAGTTTTCCACGCTGAACGCAACGCCGTTTCCTATGATGTTTATTATGTTTTGGTGAAACACTCCGGACGGAAGCTGATGCAGCGCGAACTTGCCGTAGTCGTTTATAATTGTGTGACCCGCGTTTGCGCCGCCCTGAAAGCGAATAACTATGTCGCTGTTCTCGGCAAGAACATCGGTGATTTTGCCCTTGCCCTCGTCGCCCCAGTTGGCGCCTACGATTGCTGTTACCATGGTTGTTCTCCTTATAATTGAATGTTGACTGAATATTTATACATTAATTTCCGGCTTGTCGGATTCAATGTCCTTATACCTTTCAAGCACGGGAGCGACACATTCGTTTAAGAAATCCTCGGTCTGCTCCTTGGCTCTGCCCGTGTATTTTTCGGGCTGCAAAATGTTTTCAAGCTCTTCAAGGGTCACTCCGAACGCCTCGTCCGCCGCTATCCTTTGAAGTAGGTCGTTTTCGCCGCCCTCCTCCTTGATGACCCTTGACGCCGCCATAGAGTGCACGCGGATCCTCTCGTGAAGCTGCTGCCTGTCGGCGCCTCTCTTTTTCACCGCGTCCATCATAATGTTTTCGGTCGCCATAAAGGGCAGCTCTTTTCTAAGGCGCTGCTCTATCACCTTGGGATATACCACCAGACCGTCGGCAACGTTGGCGTAAAGCGACAGAATACCGTCAACCGCCAGAAACGCCTCGGGAACGCTCAGCCGCTTGTTGGCGGAGTCGTCGAGCGTGCGCTCAAACCATTGGGTGGCGGTGGTAAAGTAGCCGTTGAGCACGTCGGTCATAACATAGCGCGAAAGCGAGCCGATGCGTTCGCTGCGCATGGGGTTGCGCTTGTATGCCATTGCGGAAGAGCCAATCTGGTTCTTTTCAAACGGCTCCTCAACCTCTTTAAGATGCTGCAAAAGGCGGATGTCGTTCGAGAATTTGGCAGCCGACTGGGCGATTCCCGCCAGCACGTTCAAAAACTGCGAATCGAGTTTTCGTGAATACGTCTGACCCGACACGGCAAAGCATGCCTGATAGCCCATTTTCTCGGCGATTTTTTTGTCGAGAGCCTTGCACTTTTCGTGGTCGCCGTCAAACAGCTCCAAAAAGCTTGCCTGAGTGCCCGTGGTGCCCTTTGAGCCGAGCAGCTTAGCCTTGGACAGCTGGTACTCGACGTCCTCCAAATCCATCAGAAGCTCCTGGATCCAAAGCGTGGCGCGCTTGCCCACAGTGGTGGGCTGGGCAGGCTGAAAATGCGTAAAGGCGAGAGTGGGGAGAGCCTTGTATTCGTCAGCAAACTTTGACAGGTTGCGAATGACCGTGATAAGCTTGTCGCGGATAAGCCTCAGACCCTCGGTCATAATAATTATATCGGTATTGTCGCCCACATAGCACGAGGTCGCGCCCAGATGGATAATGCCCTTTGCGTTGGGGCATTGAACGCCGTAGGCATACACATGGCTCATTACGTCGTGGCGCACAAGTTTTTCGCGCTCTGTGGCAACGTCGTAGTTTATGTCGTCGGCGTGAGCCTTAAGCTCGTCTATCTGCGCCTGTGTAACGGGCAGTCCAAGCTCCATTTCCGCCTCGGCAAGAGCTATCCAAAGCTTTCTCCAGGTGCGGAACTTTTTGTCGGGTGAAAAAATATATTTCATTTCTTTGCCGGCATAACGCGCAGACAGAGGGGATTCATAAACGTCTTTATTCATAAGAGTGGTTCCTTTCTCGGGAGTTGTGGGTTAAATCAGCACTTGCTCTTTAATCTGTCAAAATCCATTCCCCCGCGTTCCTTGCCCTTGAACGTTTCAACTGTGATATCGGCGGGATAATTGCCCGTGAAGCAGCCGTCGCAAAAGCCTACGGGGGCGTAGTTTATCATCTCGTGAAGCGATTCAACGGGCAGATAGCCAAGAGAATCGGCTCCGCTCAGCTTTGTTATCTCTTCAATCGTGTGATTGCAGGCGATAAGCTCTCCGCGTGAGGGTATGTCGGTGCCGTAATAGCACGGCCACATAAACGGCGGCGAGCTGATGCGCATGTGAACCTCCTTGGCTCCCGCGTCGCGCAGCATGGTAACTATGCGGTCTATGGTGGTGCCGCGCACAACGCTGTCGTCTATCATCACCACGCGCTTGCCTCGAACCATGTCGGCTATGGGGTTAAGCTTTATGCGCACGCTTTTCATGCGCTCCTTCTGGGTGGGCTTAATAAATGTCCTGCCAATGTAGCCGTTCTTTACTATCGCCTTTTGATAGGGGATACCGCTCTCTTCGCTGTAGCCGATGGCGGCGTCTATGCCCGATTCGGGCACGCCGATGACCATATCCGCCTCTACGGGATAAGTGCGCGCAAGTATCCTTCCCGCCTGCTTTCTCGCCTCATAAACGCTGACGCCGTCTATAAAGCTGTCGCTGCGGGCAAAATATATATACTCAAAAATGCAAAGCGATTTTTTCTTTTCGCCTAAGTCGGGCTTTAACGAGCGAACGCCGTCGTTATCGACTATAACTATCTCGCCGGGCTCGACGTCGCGCACAAACTCGGCGCCGCAGGCGTCAAGTGCCGCGCTTTCGCTGGCAAAAACATAAGAGTTGTTGTGTCTGCCCATGCACAGAGGTCTGAACCCGTGTGGGTCGCGCGCGGCGATAAGCTTTCTCGGGCTCATAACAAGCAGCGAATAAGCGCCCTTAATAACCTTCATGGCGCGTGCTACCGCGTCCTCAACGCTGTGACAGTTGAGCCTTTCGCGTGCTATAACATAGCAGATGACCTCGGAGTCTATCGTGGTTTGAAAGATAGCGCCCTTCTGCTCAAGCTGACGGCGAATCTCTATCGCGTTGGTCAGGTTTCCGTTGTGAGCTACCGAAAGCGTGCCCTTTACATAACGCATAACAAGCGGCTGTGCGTTTTCCAGCACAGAGCCGCCTGCGGTTGAATAGCGGACATGCGAAACGCCCATCTGCCCCCTGAGCGAGTCAAGGATGCTGTTGTTGAACACCTCGGTAACAAGTCCCATGTTTTTGTGATAATCTATAACGCCGTCGTCCGACACGGCGATGCCGCAGCTTTCCTGTCCCCTGTGCTGAAGCGCAAGCAGACCGTTGTAGCATGCATATGCCGGGTCAAGCGTGCCGTCGCTGAAAACGCCGCACACGCCGCACTCCTCGTGCAGACCCTCTTTTGCAAAGTTATCGAAAGAATGATTCAAAATGTCACCGTCCGAATTCTTTATTCGTTATTCTCTGAAAACAAAAAACGAAATAAAAATATCCTTAAACCCTTATTCTCCCAGTCCGATTCTCTTCATCATCTCGGCATAGGCTTCCTCAACACCGCCCATGTCGCGGCGGAAGCGATCCTTGTCAAGCTTTTCATGGGTGTCCATATCCCAGAAGCGGCAGGTGTCGGGAGAAATCTCGTCGGCAAGGATGATCGTGCCGTCGGGCAGGCGTCCGAACTCTATTTTAAAGTCGATAAGCTCGACGTTGCATTGCTTGAAAAAGTCGATCATTACCTCGTTCACCTTAAAGGCATACTTTGAGATTGTGTCGATCTCCTCCTCGGTGGCAGCGCCTATGCCGAAGATCTGGCTGTTGTTTATCATGGGGTCGCCCAAAGCGTCGTCCTTAAGGCAGAATTCAAGGGTGGGCTGCTTAAGCGGAGTGCCCTCGGCAACGCCGAAGCGCTTTGAAAAAGAGCCTGCCGCCTTGTTTCTTATGATGACCTCAAGCGGAACTATTTCAACCTTCTTAAGCACGGTGTCGCGGTCGTTCAGCTCCTCAACAAAGTCGGTGGGAACGCCGTTTTTCTCCAGCAGCTTAAACATGAAGTTGCTCATGCGGTTGTTTACAACGCCCTTGCCCACTATGGTGCCCTTCTTTTCGCCGTTGAAGGCGGTGGCATCGTCCTTATAAGAAACGATGCAGTAAGCAGGGTCGTCCGTGGCATAAACCTTTTTTGCTTTTCCTTCGTACATAAGCTCTTTCTTTTCCATTGTGATTCCTCCGTAAAATGCGCCGGTAACGGCAGTTTTAAATACAAATACAGAATATATTATAGTATAATCCCCGGATTTTTACAACCGTATAAGAATTAAAACTAAAATTTTCCCATAAAGACAGAATAATCCTCAATCCCCCGATTTTTTTGTTTATTTTAGTCGTGACGGAGAGGTCGGAATAAAAAACAACGTCGGTGTCCCGACAGCGAGGTTTTGTTTTTATCGAATGATTAATGTGACGGAAAAACGGTTTTAATGTATTGAAAGAAGAATCGTCGCAAACCGGATTTAACAATAATTTCATGCCATAAAAACAGAAAAGCTGCCAACAATACTTGTGCGGCGATTGATTGCGAAGGCAAAACGCCGCTTGATATAGATAAAGCTAAGGAGAAAAAGTTATGTCAAACAGAAATAACAACCAGATCAACGTGCCCGAGGCGAAGGAAGCCATGAACCGCTTTAAAATGGAATGTGCCAACGACGAGGGCGTTCAAAACCATATTAAGAAAAATAATTTTTAATGTCAAAAGCTGTTTACTTAACTTCACAAAAAACATAAGAATAAAATAATAGAAAGCCGAAAAAGAGCTGATTTTGTAGAAATACAAATCGGCTCTTTTTATTTAGGAGGAAACTATGCTTGAAGATTTGAATTTGGACAATACAGAGGACAAAGACCATCCAGATGAATTAACCGAATATGAATGGGCTGAGTATTGTTCAACTATCCCGTCGCCTTATGATTGTCAGTATTGCCGTCATTATAAAGATGTTTACGGTGATGGTAATAGAATATGCAGTTTATATCATTGCCCTTATCAGGAGCGTGATCTTCAAATATGGAAGGATAGTTTAGACAGTTATGACTAAGCATCCATTCGTCCTATTTGAAAACTAATACTTTGATTACTACTCATTTTTGTTTTTCATCATTCATCTCCTTTCTACGGTGAGCCGAGAGCCTGTCTTTCGGCTCACCTACATACCGAGAAATCGCATACTTTATAT
>CADBWP010000056.1:631-8678 GCA_902798365.1 uncultured Ruminococcus sp. | reverse complement strand
GCATCTTAAGTTTGCACTTTCTGTAATTCTTTGAATCTTTCAACTCAAAGTCATTACGGGTTTCTTTGTTATCGTTGTTTAATTTTCAAGGTCCTTTGTTCACTTTCCACAACTAAAGCGTTTATCCTTTGTGAATATTTCACATCCGGTTTATCCGCTTTCGTGAACCGAACATTGCTATTATAGTACATCGGCCGACAAATGTCAACCTTTTTTTGAAAGTTTTTTAAAAAAAGTTGCAAATAGTGTTATCGCGCACTTTTTCAGGTCTGTTTTTACTATATATTGTGCCACACTTTTCCGTGCTAAAACACAAAAGGGCGGATTTTTCCGCCCTTTTAGCCTTGTTTATTTGTTTTTGAACGGCAAAAACAGATCCAGACATTCCGTGCGCTTCTTAAAGTTTTCGGAATTTTCGTCGGGTTTTTCGTTGTCGATCGAGGGATCGTTGTAGATCATCAGGTACTTTCCGCTGTCGGAGAGATACACATTCTTCACCGGGTCGAGCTCGAGCACCGTGAAGGTGCCGTTCTCCTTGACGGACTTTCTCACCTGATTTGCGGTTTCGTTGAGGTTGGAAAGATCGTATTCGTATAACTCGATAAAGGTGTTTGAGATGTTTTTGATCTTGCAGTCAAACTTTCTTCCCTTTGACGCGCCGATAAGCGACGCCTGCATTTCAATTGAGGAGTTCTGATCGACTGTATTTATATAGCCGTGCGCGGAAAGATACCTGCACAAACCGTCGAGGTCGTCGGGATAATCCGCCTCGTTAAGGCTTGCCGCCTCGTCGCCCGTGGCTGTGACCTGTCCGCCGCCCATTCCGAAGCAGCCTGCCGCGGAAACAGCGAATATACCTAAGCAAAGTAATAGCGCGATGATCTTTTTCATATGTAGTATCCTTTCAGAAATAGTCAGGGCAGCACCGTTTTTTGCGGTACTGCCCTATATTATAGCGCATTATTATGAATAAATCAATTCTTTTTGAAAAAAACATACGCCTGTTTTACGCGATAACATAAACGTTGACGTCGCGTCTTCCAAAGCTTACGCACTCGTCATAGGTGTCGTAGAAGCAATCGACTATAGCGGAGCCGTCCATAAGCGCGCCGCCCGTATCGACCGCCGTGCAGTAGCCATATACAAAGCTGCCGTCGGTGGATTCAACATAGAGCTTTGAACCGTAGGGGATAAGGTTGGGGTTGACCGCAACGCCGCCGTGATATGCGGGAACGCCTGTGGCTGTGCCTGCGCCTGCGGGAGCCGTGTATGCCGTGCCGGAACCCGTGAGCACCTCGCTGTATGCCACGGTGACGCCGTTGCTGTCGGTGAATGTGCCTGCGCCGCCGGTAGTACCTGCGCCCTTTGCGCCTACAAGGGTTATCTCGGTAACAGGCTCAGCTGTAACCTGCTCGGAAACTACCTTTTCCTCGACTGCCTCACCGCCCACGTACTTGACGCGCTTGGTGATGGTCTTTACGCCGTCCTTGCCCTCGGTCTTGACCTTGGTTTCGCCCAGCTCAACCTCGTCTGAGTTTTCGGTTTTTGAGTCGTAGGGGATCGCTTCGGTCTCCTGCTTCTCTTTATATGTTACGCGCTTGATCTCGAGCTTTTCAAGATCCTCTGTATTTGCGGTGCGATCAACGCTTAAGATGTCCTCTTCGCCGAGGGGCATACCCGCGAGCCTTAACGCTTCCTCAACATTGCCGCAGGCGAGAACCGCAAGCTTGGTCTGACCGTCCTCGGTCACCTGAACGGGCTTTGCGTCGCGCACATATATTATAGAATCGCCGGTGAGCTGAGTGCTTGCGGACGGAATGACGATTTGATTCTTGCCGGGAGTTACGCCCGCCATTTCAAGCACATCGGCAACCGTGCCTGTCATTGTGAGGTATGTCTGTGCCTCGCCGTTTATGTCGAGCACTATAACCTTGGGGCTGATGGCGTCCATTTTGCCCTTTGCCTCTGCGCTGACGGTGATCTCCTTAGTGTTCTCCGCCTTGATTCCGTTTGCCGCCGCAGCAGCCGCCGCTCCGACGGAGCCTAACACAACCGTAAGCGCAACAAGCACCGCGCATACGGACATAAATATTCTTTGTTTAGATGAAATGGTATCCATTGTTTTTCTCCTTTTTGCGGGATTTCATATACCTGTTTTTCTGCACCTCTTAGGTGTGACCGTGATTATAGCCCCTTTCTTTCGTCATGTCAACCTAAAATCACCTTTACTTTTTGTGCAACACTTACAAATAATTGTGTTTTAATTCTCTACAGGCATTATCAACCACTCCGTATGCCGCTGTATTTTGTAACCTTTACCGTCAATGTGCAAGAATCGGGTTTTGGGCAAAAAACAAGCCGGAAAGAAGCATGTTTTCACACGAAAAAGCCTTCTTCCCGGTCTTTGAATATTAATATTAACTCTTATTTGCTAAGGTTATACGCCTCTCTTACGGCTATGGCAAGCTGGTCGGCGCATGAGGTGCGGCGCATTCCGCAGGTGTTTCCGCGCAGCTTGCTCTCTATCATATCGACCGTCCAGCCGTCAACAAGCTTTGAAATCGCCTTTAGGTTGCCGTTGCAGCCGCCCGTGAATTTGATATTTGATATTACGTCACCGTTGATGTCAAAGTCTATTTGCATGGCGCATGTGTTTTTAGTGTGATATTTGTAATGCATAGCGTCCTCCGTTTTCTATTCTTCCAATTACATTCAATCATCCGCAAGCATAAAACAACCGGGAATACGAACCGCTTGTTTTGAGCTTCGCATTCCCGGCTTTAGTCAATTAAGGATTATATTATTTGTGGCTTACGTGCCAGATCTCGTTTGCATACTCAAGAATAGCTCTGTCGGAAGAGAACTTGCCGGCGTTGGCTACGTTGAGCAGGCACTTCTTGCCGAACTCCTTGCGGTCTGCATAGTCCGCGTTGGCGCGGATCTTGGTCTCGATGTAATCGGGCAGATCGTTGATGAGGAAGTAGTGGTCGGGATCGTGCCAGTGAGTGCCCTTGGTAAGAGCGTGGTGAAGCTCGCTGAAGCTGCCCTCGCCTGTTGCGCCGTCGTCGTCAAATGTGCCGTCGATAAGGGTGTTGACAACTCTGCCGAGCTCGGGATTAGCCTCGAGCATGGCTGCGGGGTCGTAGCCCTCTGCCTTAAGCTTCTCGATATCCTCAACTCTCGCGCCGAAGATGTACTCGTTCTCTACGCCCGCGCACTCGGCGATCTCGATGTTTGCGCCGTCCCAGGTGCCGAGGGTAACAGCGCCGTTGAGCATGAACTTCATGTTGCCGGTACCGGAAGCCTCAAGACCTGCCGTGGAGGTCTGCTCGGAGATGTCGGCGGCAACAACGATCTTCTCTGCGTAAGAAACGTTGTAGTTGGACAGGAAATAAACCTGAAGCAGATCCTTGGTGTCGGGATCGTTGTTTACAAGATTTGCGATCTCGGTGATGTACTTGATAATAGCCTTGGCTCTGGCGTAGCCGGGAGCGGCCTTTGCGCCGAAGATGAAGGTAGTGGGGGTCCAGTTGGGCAGCTTGCCGTCCTTGATGCGGAAATAGATTGCCATAATGGAGAAGGCGTTGATGAGCTGTCTCTTGTACTCGTGCAGGCGCTTTACCTGAACGTCAAAGATGGTGTCGGGGTTAACGTCATAGCCGTCCATCTTCTTGATGTACTCGGCGAGCTGTACCTTCTTTTTAGCCTTGATCTTGTTGAACTTATTGATGGTTCTGGAGTCGAGGCAGTCGTTGAGCACGGAAAGCTTTGAAAGGTCGATAAGCCAGTCGTCGGAGCCAACCTTGTCTGTGATAAGCTCGGAGAGCTCGGGGTTGCACAGACCGAGCCAGCGGCGCTGTGTGATGCCGTTGGTCTTGTTGAGGAAGCGCTCGGGATATACCTGATACCACTCCTTGAGCAGATCTCTCTTGAGGATCTCGGTGTGCAGCTGAGCCACGCCGTTTACATAGGTGCCGGCATAGGTGGCAAGTCTTGCCATGTGAACCGAGTTGCCGTCGATAATACGCATCTTTGCGCGCATGTCGCCGCCGATGCCCTTGGCAAGAAGCTCTTCCTGGCACTTGTTGGCGATAAGGCAGATGATGTCGTAGATCTCGGGGATAACCTGTGTCATCAGGTCGGCGCTCCACTTTTCGAGAGCCTCGCTGAGAACGGTGTGGTTGGTGTAGGAGCAGGTCTTTCTGGCTATCTCAAACGCCTCGTCAAAGCTCATGCCCTCAAGCTGAAGCAGGCGGACAAGCTCCGGAACGCAGGATACGGGGTGGGTATCGTTGAGCTGGATAGCGTTTTCTGCTGCAAAGAAGCTGAAATCGTTGCCATGCTTTGCCTTGTAGCGGCGCAGGATGTCCTGCAAAGAAGCCGAGCAGAAGAAATACTGCTGCTTAAGTCTGAGTACCTTGCCCTCGTACTGATTGTCGTTGGGGTAAAGCACCTTTGATATGTTTTCGGCGTCGTTCTTTTCCTGAACAGCCTCGTTGTACTTTGTGTTGTTAAAGGCGGTAAAGTCAAACTCGTTTACTGCCTCTGCCTGCCAAAGGCGAAGGGTATTTACGTTGTCGGTCTTGCAGCCGATAACAGCCATATCGTAGGGAACAGCCTTTACGGTTTGATCCTTAAAGGATACATAAACAGCCTCGTCCTCCTTGCGGATGCACCAGGGATCCTCAAAGCGCTGCCAGTTGTCGGCGACCTCTACCTGATAGCCGTCCTTGATGAGCTGCTTGAAAAGACCGTATTTATAGCGGATGCCGTAACCGTCAAGCGGAACCTCCTGGGTTGCCGCGCTGTCGAGGTAGCATGCCGCAAGACGACCGAGACCGCCGTTGCCCAGCGCCGCGTCGTCGATTTCCTCAAACACATTGATGTCTATGCCCTTTTTCTTGAGAAGCTTTGTAACTTCCTCAAGAATACCAAGGCAATAAAGGTTGTTGTACATCATTCTGCCCATAAGGAACTCGGCGGAGAAATAGTACGCCCTTCTCTCGCTGTTGTGCTTCGCCTTGCTCTTTGCCCATTTGGGAGCTACCTCTCCCATAACAGCCTTACCCAAAGCAAGGTGCAGCTCGGAAACCGTCAGCTCTTCTACCTTTTTACAGTACATAGACTGCGCTGTCAGCTCCAGCATTTCCATAATGTTAGCCATAAACTTAGTCCTCCAATCGTCCGCTGTCGGCAGACATTCTATAAAGTTTTTCCGCAAGCTCGTCTGTGAGCGCCGCTTTGTCCAGTCTCCAGGTCCAGTTTCCGCCCAGGGTAGAGGGTGTGTTCATTCTGCCCTCTTTGCCCAGTCCCAAAATGTCCTGCATGGGCACAACTGCCATGTTTGCAAGGCTTTGGTACGCGGTGCGGATAAGTCCCCAGTTAAAGGGCTCGTCAGGCGACATCTTGCAGTATGTTCTTGCATAGTCTATATCCTTGGGATCCGCGGTTTCAAGCCAGCCCATAACGGTGTCGTTATCGTGCGTGCCTGTATAAACTACGCAATTTTCGGTGTAATTGTGCGGCAGATAATCATTGTCCTCGCTGCTGTCAAAGGCAAACTCAAGCACCTTCATGCCCGGATAGCCCGTTTGCTCCATAAGCTCGGTAACGTCGGGGGTGAGCGTGCCCAGATCCTCGGCAACTATGTCAAACTTGCCTACCGCCTCTTCCATCATCTCAAAGAACTTGATGCGCGGTCCCTCGACCCACTCGCCGTTGATGGCGTTTTCGGCGGGATAAGGGATTGAATAGTAGCTGGCAAACGCGCGGAAGTGGTCGATTCTGGTGATGTCGTAAAGCTTTGAAGCTGCCTTTACGCGCTCAAACCACCACTCGTAGTCGGTCTGCTCAAGGTAATCCCAGTCGTAAAGCGGATTGCCCCAAAGCTGACCTGTCGCCGAGAAATAATCGGGCGGGCAGCCTGCAACCGCTATGGGATCGCCGTCGTCGTAAAGCTGGAACAGCTCGGGGTTAGCCCACGTGTCTGCGCTGTCCATGGCAACATAGATAGGCATGTCGCCCAAAATCTTTATTCCCAGACCGTTGACATAGGCGCGGAACGACTCCCATTGCTCGTAAAACTTGAACTGAACAAACTTCCAGAAATTAATGTCGTTTCTCAGCTTGCGCTCATAGCGGCGAACAGCGGTCTCCTCGCGCATTTTTATGTCGTCGGGCCACTCTGTCCACGAAACCATGTTAAAGCTGCTTTTTACCGCCATGTAAAGGGCGTAGTTCTTAAGCCACTTGTTGTTTCGGCGAACAAAGGAACGGTACTTTTTCTGGTCGCGGGTCTTAAAGTTTTCAAACGCGATCCTTAGTACCTTGAACCTGCTGTTGTAGATCTTCTCATAATCGACCTCGCCGTCGTTTGAGCCCCAGTCAAAGCCTTCTATCTGCGCCTTGGTCACAAGACCCTCCTCGCAAAGCGTGTCAAGGTCTATAAGATACGGGTTTCCCGCGTAGGTGGAAAACGACTGGTACGGCGAATCGCCGTAGCTTGTCGGTCCCACGGGAAGGATCTGCCAGACGCTCTGGCCTGCCTTCTTCAAAAAGTCAGCGAATTCACGCGCCTCTTTGCCGATGGTGCCGATGCCGTAGGGGGAAGGAAGCGAGGTTATAGAGAGCAAAACTCCTGCGCTTCTTGCCATTAAAATCAACTCCATTCCTATGGATTATTTAATTTTTCTACAGGTTGTGTGCTAAACACCCCAAAATCCCATAGTATCATGTTAATTTTACCACATAACGCCGAAATTTTCAAGTGTTTTGCCGAGAGAAGCTATCGTTAATTTTTTAACAATAGACTGTTTTTAGTCATATTTTATGTTAATGACAACTCACCATACAGTACTGCAAAATAGCATATGTTTCGGCGGCGTCATCCCGGGCGGTGCCCGAAGGGCAAGACGCGGAGCGTTTAGCCGAGGAATCTCCCAACCCGAGGCAGTTTGGCTGTTATAGAGGAAGATCTCCCGACTATTTGCTGCCGCAAATTTTGCTTCGCAAACCGGCGCAGGCGGAGAAAGCGCCCACCGGCGCAGGCAGTCATGTGGCAGCGGACAGAACAACTTTTGACCCGCCGTTGCAGAAACCCTTAGTTTATTTCATGTTTTCCAAAGGCGGAGAAAGCGCCCACCGGCGCCGCCGGCGTAAAAGGCGCCTCCGGTTTTTACGCCGGAAGCGCCCTGATCAATTAATCTGTAACTTCAGTCTGCAATAAGCCTTGCCGTCTATAACGGATTATTCGTACAAAGCCTTGTCGCCGCTGTAGTTGAAGATGTACGCCTTGGTGTTGGCGGATGTAGCGTCATCACCAAACCATCTGTTGCTGTTCTTGTGATATACCTTGAAGCCGGTTGCATCGGCAGGAATAGCAGCAGTAAACATGTTGAAGGTCTGAGCAGCGTTGTTCCAGTAACTCTGACCGACAGCCTTCTGCTCGGTTGCGCCTGTCGCTGTGAGAGCTACGTCCTGAGCGCCGTCTGCGCCGCCCCAGTAATGTACATAGAAGCCGTCTGTGCCAAGCTCACTTGTTACATAGTTGATGATGCCTACGGTAACGGTCTTGCCGGTTGAAGGCTCGGTTGAGGGCTGGGTTGAAGGCTCGGTTGAGGGCTGGGTTGAAGGCTGGGTGGGAGCGGGCTGTGAGCCGGTCTCATAAAGAGCCTTGTCGCCGTCATAGTTGAAGATGTATGCAGCGGTTACGTCAGCTGCTGCGTCATCACCAAACCATCTGTCGCTGTTCTTGTGATATACCTTGAAGCCTGTTGCGTCGGTAGGAATGGTCGCTGTGAACATAGTGAAGGTCTGAGCATCATTATTCCAGTAGTTCTGACCAACAGCCTTCTGCTCGGTTGTACCTGTGGTGGTGAGAGCTGCGTCCTGAGTGCCGTCTGCGCCGCCCCAGTAATGTACATAGAAGCCGTTTGTGCCGAGCTCGTTTGTAACATAGTTGATAACGCCAACGCTTACGGTCTTGCCGGTAGCGGGAGCAGTTGTTGCGGGAGCGGTGGTCTCAACAACGGGTACGGTTGAAACGTCG
>CADBWP010000056.1:0-571 GCA_902798365.1 uncultured Ruminococcus sp. | reverse complement strand
AGCCTTCTGTACGGTTGCGCCTGTGGAGGTGAGAGCTGCGTCCTGAGCGCCTGCTGCGCCGCCCCAGTAATGTACATAGTAGCCGTCCATGCCAAGCTCGTTGGTAACATAGTTGATAACGCCTACGTTAACGGTCTTGCCGCCGAAGGGAGCAGTTGTGCCGGGTACGGTTGTTCCGACGGGAGTTGTCGAAGGTTCTGTCTGAGCGGGGATGTAGGAAAGTGTAAGTGTTCCGTTAGTATTCTCGGTCAGTATAAATATAACCTCTCTGTTGCCGGGAACAAACAGCTTGTTGGCGTTGCCGCCGAGAGTAGCGCTGTTGGCGAGGGTAGCGGTTGTTACTTCTGTGCCGAGCCAGCCGTCGGTCATATAAACAACGCTGTTGTCGCCGGTCTTAACTGCTACATAGGAATCAGAGGTAAAGGTTGCAATCAGCTGACCGTTTACAAACTTGTATTCGCCGATGGTTGCAGAATCAGCCTCGATACCGTAGTCTGCGCCGTTGATGTAGCCGCAGAGATAGTAGTCGGAGTTAACGGGCACGGGAACTGTGGTTACCTCGGGCTCGGTT
>CADBWP010000055.1 GCA_902798365.1 uncultured Ruminococcus sp. | reverse complement strand
GATGATCAAGGTTGCCGAGAAATGGCTCAAGCCGCTCTACAAGCTGATGAAAAAGCAGCTTCTCGCGGGCAGCGTCGTCTACGCAGACGAAACCGTGGTGCAGGTGCTCAAGGAAGAGGGCAAAACCTGTCATTGATTTTAC
The DNA here is from genome assembly GCA_902798365.1 of uncultured Ruminococcus sp. GTDB lineage: Bacteria > Bacillota > Clostridia > Oscillospirales > Acutalibacteraceae > Ruminococcoides. The sequence goes on along the minus strand of CADBWP010000055.1, from coordinate 8,217 downwards.
CATTCAAAACTTCCTTTCATTTAATGTTTTCTGTTTTCATTTTATTGTACCACTAATGTTTGTGTTTGGCAATGGATTAGTGACAAAACTGTAACCTTTTATTCTGCTTTTTTATTTCAAACATAAAGAGAGCGTTTGCAAAAAATACTTTTTCTACAAAAGCACATAAAAAAGTCCAAAAAGTAACACTTTTCGTTATTTTGTCCATTGAACTGAGCGAGATATATTTGTATAATATAAGCCGTATTTGTATGCGAAGATGAGGAGTGAGGGCATGAGCGGTCATAATAAACATGGGCTTAAAAGCAAAATATTCGTTCACTTGCTCAACCTCGCGGTGACCGTGGCGCTCCGCCCCAAGACAGTCTGGCAGGACAGGCAGCTTAAAAAGCTTGCGGGCAAGGAGCCGTTCATTTTCGTGGCGAATCACACTCACCACTTCGACGGCGTTTTCGGCGCGGCTGTTGCCAAAAAGTTCAAGCCGTATTCGGTTGTCAGCCGCAAGTGGTACGACAAGGACGGCTACGGAAAATTCATCAAGCTTACAAAGAGCATTCCCATTGACCTTGACACGCTTGACGCGTCGTGGTTCCAGACGGGCGAAAAGCTTATCGCTCAGGGCGAATCTGTTTTGATATTTCCCGAAGGAGCCATAGCCCGCGAGGGCAAAATGCTCGACTTCAAAAGCGGCGCCGGGCTGTTAAGCGCTAAAACAGGCGCGAGGATAATACCCATAGCCATTTACGGGCGATATAAAATGTTTTTCGGAAAGCGTCAGCGCGCGCTTGTCGGCAGGGCGATAGAAAGCCGCTGTCCCGAAAACATGCGCCACTCAAAATACGCCAAAGAGCTTATGCATACCTCGCAGAACGAGGTGCGCAGGCTGTACGGCGAGCTTGAAAAGAAATACGGCAGAACAGGCACGTATTTTGAGGAAACCTATGCCGATAAGTGCTGAGCACTTACTATAAAAACAAATAATCTCTGAAAGGAAAGTTAATTATGAACATCGAAATCGCAGAAAAAATCAAAAAGGTACTTGTAGACACCCTCAGAATCCCCGAGGACGAGCTTGAGTTTGACTCTGAGCTGTTCGGCGAGGACATCGGCCTTGACTCTATCGACTCTATCGAGATCATCGCCTGCATCGACGAGCTGTTCGGCATCGACATGACCGGCGCTCCCAGAGAGGATTTCCAGACGATCGAGACTCTCGCAAACTATGTAGAAACTCACAAAGAGGCGTAAAATATGGCTGATAAAAGAGTAGTTGTTACGGGCTTGGGGCTTGTCTGCGGGCTCGGAAACGACGTGCAGACCTGCTGGAGCAACGCCGTGAACGGCGTGACAGGTATCGACGACGTTAAATCGGTCGACACCGCTAACTGCTACGCTCACAAGGGCGCCGAGGTCGATCTTCCAAACGAGGCGCTGTCAAGCGAGAACTACGACCGCTCTTCCCTGCTATGCATCAAAGCGACAGCTCAGGCAGTGGAGGACGCAAAGCTCGACATCAAAAGCGAGGACAGCAGCCGCATAGGCGTTATCCTGGGAAGCTGTGTGGGCGGCGCGGCAAGCATAGACAAATACTACACCGACGAAATAAAGGGCGGCGAAAGCGACGCCGGGGACATTTGGAAGATGTCCGCTTCCGCGATAGCCAACAACGTGGCAAAGCACTTCGGCCTCAACGGCACCACCGCCAACATCGTAAACGCCTGCGCGGCGGGCACGATGAGCATTGCCTACGCCTGCGACCTTATCCGCGCGGGCAAGGCCGACGCGTTTATTGCGGGCGGCACCGACAGCTTTTCATCCCTTGCGTTCAGCGGCTTCCACGCCCTGCACGCCCTTGACACCGACAGCTGCTCGCCCTTTAACCGCAGCAGCGGCATCACTTTAGGCGAGGGCTCGGGCGTTCTTATCGTTGAGAGCTACGAGCACGCTAAAGCAAGAGGCGCAAAAATCTACTGCGACGTGCTCGGCTCGGGAGTAAGCAGCGACGCTCACCATATAACCGCTCCGCGCCCCGACGGAATGGGACAGATGGCGGCTATAAAGCGCGCTGTAGAGAATTCCGCTCTGGATTTTAACGACATCGATTATATCAACGCTCACGGAACGGGAACCGCCAAAAACGACGAGGCTGAGTTTTTATCGCTCCACACTCTGTTTGACGGCAGCGACAACCTATCGGTAAGCTCCACCAAGTCAATGACAGGTCACTGTCTTGGAGCGGCAGGCTCTATCGAGGCTGTTTTCTCGGTAAAATCCGTCTGCGACAACGTTATTCCGCCAACGATAGGCTACACCGCCGAGGATTTAGACAAACTCGCCGAAAAAGCGGGCAAGCTCGACTTTGTACCCAACACAAAAAGAGAAAAGACCGTTACAAACGTAATGTCAAATTCCTTTGCGTTCGGCGGCAACAACGCGAGCATCATCTTCTCAAAAAATCCCGCTCAGCTCCCCGAAAAAGAGACTGACGAAAAGGTTTATATCACGGGCGCAGGCAAGCTGCTGGGAACGCCCTGCGAGGAAGGATCCGACGGACTGCGCGCGCAGTTCACCTCAGCCGACTTCAAGGCTCACGGTATCAAGATGGCGTTCTTCCGCAAGCTTGACCGCTTCAGCCAGCTTCAGCTTTTGAGCGGCGTAAGCGCGCTTGAAAACGCCGGGATCACCGTTGACGAAACAAACGAAAACAATATCGGTATCGTAATAGGAACAGCCGACGGTCCTCTTAAGGAGATCGCCGACTTCCAGATAAACGCGATCAAAAACGGCACCGAAAAGGGCAGCGCCTTTGCCTTCCCCAACACCGTTTACAACGCGGCAGGCGGCTACCTTAGCATTTTCTCGAACATCCGCGGCTACAACGCCACGGTCGCAAACAGCATTCAGGCGGGCTTGCAGAGCGTTTGCTACGCGGTTGACGTAATAAAGGCGGGCGAAGCCGACGTCATGCTCGCGGCAGGCACCGACGAGAACACCGACATCGAATCAACTTTGAGCGCGCGTCTCGGCATTACAGGCAGCGGCAAGCCCTACAGCGGCGAAGGTATCGCTCTGGGTGAGGGCTCGGTAACGCTTGTGCTTGAAAAGGAAAGCGCCGCAAAGGCGAGAAACGCCGAGATCCTCGCGGAGATCGCGGGCTGCGCAACGGCTCACGGCAGCGTTGAGGCGTTTGAGATAAGCGGCTCACAAAAGGCGCTTGAAAAGGCTATTAAGGACGCCTGCGCCGACGCGTGCATTACTCCCGACGGTATCGACGCGGTGTGCGGCTTTGCCAACGGCAACAAGTCCGTTGACGCGCTTGAAAAGGGCGCTTTGAATGCGGTATTCGGCAAAGATATTCCCGTTCTGAGCGTAAAAGAGCAGTACGGCGAGGCAAGAGCCGCCACGGCTGCCCTCAGCGCGGCATACGCGGCCGAGCTTTTGGCAGGAAAAGCCGAGGCTAAAGGATTCAACGCGGATAACGCTGAGTATATTCTCGCTGTGTCCTTCGGACTGGGCGGCTCATATTCGGCAGTTGTTATAAAGAAAGCATAAACGGAGGAAGTTATGAAAAAGGTTGCGCTCATCACAGGCGCTTCGCGCGGTATAGGCAGAGCCTGCGCCGTAGCGCTCGCCAAAAGAGGATATGACATTGCGGTAAACTACAACTCCAACGACGCAAAGGCTAAGGAGGTCGTTGACGAGATAACCTCGCTGGGCAGAAAGGCTGTCGCCTACAAGGCCGACACCGCCGATTTGAACGCCGTTAAGCAGATGTTCCGCGACGTTGTAAAGGAGTTCGGCAAGCTTGACGTGCTTGTAAACAACGCCGGAGTAGTTGACGACGCCTATCTTCTTATGATAAGAGAGGATTCGCTGACGCGCAGCCTCGACATAAACATCAAGGGCTATTTCCACTGCGCACAGCAGGCGGCTCTTAAAATGCTGAGCAAAAGAAGCGGCAAAATCATCAATATTTCATCGGTAAGCTCGGTGTTGGCGGTTGAAGGTCAGGCGGTTTACTCCGCCACCAAGGGCGCGGTAAACTCGATGACAGCCGTTATGGCTAAGGAGCTTGCGCCCAAGGGCATAACCGTAAACGCGGTCGCCCCGGGCTTTATCGCCACCGAGATGATGGACGCTATTCCCGAGGAGCTTAAGGCAAAGTATCTTGAACAGGTGCCGATGCACCGCTTCGCAGACCCTGAGGAGGTCGCCAATACAGTGGCGACGCTCTGCTCCGGCGATTTCTCTTACCTTACGGGTCAGACTATCGTGCTTGACGGAGGGCTCAGCTTATGATGAACCTCCTTGAAATCAACAAAAGACTAAAGCAGCGCCCGCCCTTTCAGATGATAGAGCGGGTGACTGAATGGGAAGAAAACAAAAGTGCGACGGGCATTAAGTGCGTTTCGGTAAACGAGCCGCATTTTAACGGGCATTTTCCCGACGCTCCGATCATGCCGGGAGTGCTGCTTATCGAGAGCGCGGCACAGCTTTGCAGCCTTGTCATCTCCCCCGGCACCGCGTCGGCTGAGGACAAGCTGTATGTGCTTTTAAAAGTTAAAGACTTTAAGTTCGTTCGCCCCGTTATTCCGGGCGACAGACTTGAAATAAAGGTCGAGGTCATCCGCGCGACCGCGGCGGCGTATGAGTTCAGCGCGGTAATAAGCTGCGACGGCGTCGTTAAGGCAAAGGGCAGCATGATGTTCACCTCGATCGACAAGGACACGGTATACGCGCAATGAGGGTTTTGGTAATAAACGCAAGCCCAAAGGGTGAGCGCAGCAACACCATGAATATCACGCGCGCGTTTGTCGGCGGATTCCCCGCCGATACCGAGCTTGAAACCGTTGAGCTTTACAGGTGCGACGTAAACCCCTGCACGGGCTGCTACTACTGCTGGAAAAGCGGTACCGGCGTTTGCAAGATCAAGGACGGCGTCAAGGATATCCACGAAAAAATCTACAGCGCGGATATTATCATAGTGAGCTTTCCGCTGTACTTTTTCGGTGTCCCCTCTCAGCTGAAGGCGCTCACCGACCGCTGCCTTCCGCTTATGGTTCCGTACATGTCGCAGAGCAGCGACCCATACAGCGCGTCGTTCCACGATTTTAAAGATGAGATTGTGCGTGACAAAAAGCTGGTCGTTATTTCAAGCTGCGGCTATGTTGAGGCTGAGCCCGTGTATTCGGCTCTGCTCAGCCAGATCGATTTGATACTCGGCGGCAGAAAATACACGCCGATTTTGTGCCCTCAGGGCGAGATATTTGTTGCCGACCACCCGATAAGGCAGCGCGAAAGCTACCTTGCGGACATAAAAAAAGCGGGTGCGGAGTTTGCTCAAAACCTGAGCTTAAGTGACGAAACCGCAAAAAAAATCTCAAAGCCCATTTTGACGTCAAAGGGCTTCGGACTGCTTGCGAGCAGACATTTTTTACCGAAAGACGGCAAAGCTTAAGGAGGAAGTATGAAAGGACTGATTATTGAAGGCGGAGGCAGACGCGGGATATTTGCTGCGGGCGTGCTCGACCGTCTTGTGCAAAACAATATCAGCTTCGATTACATCATCGGAATTTCCTCGGGCGCACAGGCGGCGCTCAACTTTGTTGCGGGGCAAAGCGAGCGGACTAAAAAAGCCATCATCCCTCAAAAAGAGGGCTTTACGGGCGTAGGGCTGAAAAAGATGTTCGGCGGCGACCTTAAAAAGATGGTCTACGAATACCCCTACGGAAGGCTGCCGTTTGACTTCAAGGCGTTTTTTGAGTCGGATATCATCACCGAGATCGTAGCGACCGACTGCGCAACCGGGCTGCCCGAATACTTCCGCGAAAAGAGCGACGAAACGCGCCTTATGGATATTCTGCGCGCCTCGTGCTCGCTTCCGGTTCTCTACTCAAAGGTTAAGATCGACGGCAAGGAATACCTCGACGGAAGCATTGCGGACGCCCTCCCCTATGAGCGCGCCTTCTCTCAGGGCTGCGACAAGCTGCTTGTGGTGATGTCAAAGCCCGTTACCGAGCAGGCTACCGACTACAACCGCTATCACCGCACTATGCAGATGGTATATAAAAACTATCCCAACCTTACAAAAAGGCTTTTTGACAGGTTGGAGCGCTACAACGCCCAGGCAGCGGCTATGCAGCCGTATATCGACGAGGGAAGGATAATGACCGTCCGCCCCGAAAGAACGCTTGTAGGCACGTTTGAAATGAACAGGGACAAGCTGGAAAAGGGCTACCAATACGCGTATGATTACGCGGGAAAGCAGATTGAAGCAATAAAAGAGTTTTTGCAACGGCGCGTCAAATCAATGCGGAATGCGGAATGCGGAATGCGGAATTAAGGTCGTGCCTTCTTCATCTAAGTATTCTGCTCCCGCTACTTATTACTCTTTACATTTAAGATTCGTTCGTATTCAAATAACTGACGATTTATTTGAAGTCCTTGTTACTAACTTAGATGAGAATGAATTTCCCCCGTGTATATTAAAACAGCTTTATTCTATGCGTTGGGGTATTGAAACTTCTTTCAGAAAACTCAAATATACTATTGGTCTGTCCGCTTTTCATTCTAAAAAATCGGAGCATATCCTCCAAGAAATTTTTGCGCGCCTTACTCTTTACAACTTCTCCGAATTTGTTACTTCACACATAGCTATCCGAAAAAAGAAAAGAAAACATCTCTACAAAATTAACTTTTCTGTTGCTGTGTACGCTTGCCGCAATCTTTTACTTGGCAGATATGCTCCTAAAGCTGTTAAAGCTGTGATTAGTAAACATATTTTGCCCTATCGTCCTAATCTTTCCAAGCCGAGAAACCTCCGTAGTATCCCGCCTGCCAGCTTCTCTTACAGAGTAGCATAATTCCTATGCTTTTTCAATATCTCTTTTTTGACTGACTATTTCGGTCAGTCTTATTGCCTTGCACTTTTTTACGAAAAAACACACCTGCTTTTCGCAAGTGTGCTTTTTCTTAAGCTCCCTTTGGCTTATCTTAATGATATTGGTTTTCGGACTGCCTTTTTACATTTGTGAAGTTGATATCTAATTTTATGCCGTGTTCGTCGAATCATTTGGATTAAGCAAATCTTCTAAAGTTTCGGCTGCGGCTTCATCGGCAGACTTGATCGCATGAGCGTATATTTTAGCGGTAGTTGATGTGTTGGCGTGCCCGAGGCGCGCGGCAACCGTTGTAATGGCGACATGGCTTGAAATCATTAAGGTTGCGTTGGTGTGTCGCATGGAGTGGACAGAGACATAGGGCAGATCATCTTGGTGCGCCTTGATAAAATCAATAAACTTTTTGCTGAAGGAATCCGGATTCAGCGGTTTGCCGGTCTCCGGAGTATAAAGCAGATTTTCTTTGAAAGAAATCAGAGATTGCTCAAAATCCACATCACTCCAGTGCAATCCAAGCAACTCACCGCGACGGCAGCCTGTTAATACCAATACGCGAATTGCGGTTTTAAAGTCAATACGCTCTTCCTCCAACAATTCAAACAATCTTTTTGCTTCAACTTCATCGAGAAAGCGCGGTTCTGTTTTTTTCACGCGGGGAGGACGGACACGGTTACACGGATTATTCAGTATATGCCCCCACATAACCGCGTCGGTTAATGCGGACGAAAGCAAACGATGGTGATGCAATATCGTTTTAGGAGAAAGCGTAGCATCGGTTTTTTGAGAATCAAAAAGATTGTTTAATTGCTCGCCCAAAAACGCACATAGCTTCTTAGCGTTTTCTTCGCTGCAATTCTTCCCCTGTTCTATCGCCGCAAGTGTTGAGGCTGAAATATCAGTCTGACGGGCAAGTTCCGCACGGCTCATTGCGCGTTTTTTGCGATATTCCGCTAAATTAATTTTGCAGCGATATTTTACGTCCAGCCTGACGCCTTGCTCGGAAAGCTGTTCATAAAAAGACATCAGATGCTGAGGCCTGATGCGATCCAGACGCAGGTGTCCTAATACCGAATATATCCTCGGGAGCATTTCCGTATAACGCTTATATGTACGAATTTTAAGCTCTCTTTTTTTATGCGGGAGCCATTCGTTCTCGATAAAATCCTTCAGCTTAATGTTGCCGTTGAGCACCAAACCCTGCCTGCATTCAGCTTCAAAGAGCGCCGCTTCCTGTTGAACGTATTTCTCGGTTTGCTTTGGAGTAAGCTTAGAATCCACCTCAATTGTTTTTGTTCGGCGGATCTGCTTTCCGTCGGCA
>CADBWP010000054.1 GCA_902798365.1 uncultured Ruminococcus sp. | reverse complement strand
ATCGAGGTAAGGCTGTCGCCTTGCCGAGATTTTTTGGGCAAGCTGACGGAACAATATTCAAGCAAGCCGTGCGCCTTGAATTGTGCGGTGTTGCCTTTACTTTTCGTCCTCGTCGGCTTTGTCCGGAAGCTTCTTCACCACAACGCGCATAATGCGCTGGTTTTCAACCTCCATCACCGTAAAGCGGAAGCCGTCCGTTTCTATGCTCTCGCGCTTTTGAGGAATGGTGCCCGCATGCTCCAAAATAAAGCCGCCAACGGTCACGGCGTCGCTCTCCAATGCGTCCTCGCTCATGCCGTACAGCTCAAGCAGCTCGTCAAGCTCAAAGTCGCCGTTAACAAGGTATTCGTATTTGCCTATTTTGTAGTGCGTGTGCTCGATCTCCTCGTCCTCGTCCCAGATCTCGCCTACGATCTCCTCAAGCAGATCCTCCATGGTGACTATTCCCAGCGTGCCGCCGTATTCGTCGGTCACGATCGCCAAATGAACCTTTGACCGCTTGAAGTGGCTCAGTATTTTGGAAAGCTCCATGGTCTTGAACACAAAATAGGGTGCCTGCAACAGCTTTTTCAGGTCGGGGGTCTTGCCGTCGGCAAGCTCCTCAAGATAGTCGCGCGTGTGCAGCACGCCCACTATGTTGTCGATGGTTTTTTCATACACGGGGATCCGCGAGTAGCGGTTTTCTATGATTAAATCCTTTATCTCCTCGGGGCTGTCATCAACGTTGATGAACACCACGTCAACGCGCGGCGTAAGAATCTCCTCGGCGGTGGTTTCGTCAAAGTCGAGAGCCGAGCGAACCATTTCGCTTTCGCTTTCCTCAAGCACGCCCTCTTCTTCAATGCTCTCAACTATGTACTTAAGCTCGTTTTCGGTCACGCTGGGGGCGTCGTCGCCGCTGCCCGCGATTTTTAGCACAAGCTTTTTCAGCCGCGAAAACAGGAAGATAAGCGGAAACAGAATGATAGTGAGCCCCTTTAAAAAGCCTGCCACGCTCAGCGAAAAGCTGTCGCAGAACGCCTTTGCCAGGCACTTTGGCAGCACCTCGCCGAAGGTGAGCACCAAAAGCGTGGTGGCGCCCGTCGCTATGGCGGAGCCTATGTCGCCGAATATATTAAGGCACAAGACCGTGGCTATCGACGAACAGCCCAGATTGACTATGTTGTTGCATATCAGAATAGCCGTCAAGGCGTTGTCAAAGTGCTCCACAATGTAAAGCGCGTTTTTGGCTCTTTTGTCGCCGCCCTCCGCGCTCTGCTGTATGCGGATCTTGTTGACGAACGAAAACGCCGTTTCGGTGGCTGAAAAAAACGCCGAAAGCAGCACAAGCACAAATATTACAACGCCCATTATTATGTTTGGGTCCAAGTGTTTTCACTCCAAAAAGTTATTCATACTGAAATGATACTATAATTCTTTAAAATAATTATTGTTTTTAAGAAATATAAGTGATAAAATCTTGAAAAATATTTCTTTTACTGATATAATAAAATGTATTCGTGTGTATAAATACCGCATAGGTGTATTTCCGCGTTTTTCGGAGAAGATAAAAGCGGAGGTATATGCTTATGTCAGATAACAAAACGCGATCACAGCGCGACGAGTTTGTTAAGAATCCGTGCGAGGCGGAGCCGTCACGCGAAAACGACGGCGAGGAAAAGCTGAGCGAAATAAACGAGGCGGGCTCGATAATAACCTGCCACAAGAGCAAGGTGATCCATTGCCTTACGATAATAGGGCAGATAGAGGGTCACTATATACTCTCTCAACAAAACAAGACCACCAAGTACGAGCACATCATACCGCTTTTGGTGTCAATAGAGGAGGATGACCGCATCGACGGTTTGCTTATCCTGCTCAACACCGTGGGCGGCGACGTAGAGGCGGGGCTTGCCATAGCCGAGGTAATCTCGGGCATGAAAAAGCCCACGGTGTCTATAGTTCTCGGCGGCGGCCATTCCATCGGGATACCGCTTGCGGTGGCGGCAAAAAAGAGCTTCATAGCCAAGAGCGCTTCCATGACGGTTCATCCCGTGCGCACAACGGGGCTTACACTGGGCGTGCCGCAGACCTTTGAGTACTTCAGGCGGATGCAGGACAGAATAACAAACTTTGTCACGTCAAATTCGGGCATTTCGCCCGGGCGTTATCACAAGCTTGTCTATAACACGGGCGAGCTGGTGATGGACGTGGGAACCATTCTCGACGGCGGCGACGCCGTTCGGGAGGGGCTTATTGACGAGGTGGGCACAGTTTCTCAGGCGATAGACGCGCTGTACGAAATGATAGCCCAAGCCTCCGAGCCGGAGGAGCACAACAACCGATAACCGGGCGACAGCCCGTACATAAAGGAGATTAATATGACGATATTAGATGCAATCATTCAGGGCGTTGTTCAGGGACTTACCGAGTTTTTGCCCGTGTCAAGCAGCGGACACCTCGCCATCACCCAGCACATAACGGGCACGGCTGCAGAGGGCAACCTGTTCTTCAACGTAATGCTGCATGTGGGCACGCTTGTGGCCGTAGTGGCGTTTTATCACAAGCTGATTTGGAGCCTTATAAAAGAGTTTTTCTCCATGCTGGGCGACATCTTTACGGGCAAATTCAAATGGAAGCAAATGAACTACGAGCGCAACCTGATAGTCATGCTGATTATCGGCTTACTGCCGCTTTTCCTGCTTTTCATTCCCATACCCGGCACCGACCTTAAAATAAAGGATTTGGCGGACATTTTCTCCGGCAGTCAAATACTGATAGTCACCGCCGTTTCGCTGCTGCTCACAAGCACTCTGCTTGCTGTGGGCGTGCATTTCAACCGCAAAAACTCCTCGCGCGGCTTTAAGCACATGAAGGGCTCTTCGGCAGACTCCGGCGGCAAGGATACATACACCGTAGGCGACGCTCTTTGCGTGGGCTTAATGCAGGTGGCGGCTGCGCTGCTTCCCGGTCTTTCGCGTTCGGGCTCGACCCTTGCCGTGGGCGAGATGCGCGGCATAAACAAGCAAAAGGCGCTCGACTTCACCTTTGTTCTGGGCATTCCCTCCATCATTGCCGCGGCGGCGCTTGAAACCCTCGACGCGATAAAGGCTCCCGGCGGTATTCAGATCGAACCGATCGTCATCATTGTCGGCGTAGTTGTTTCGGCGATAGTGGGCTATCTTTCAATAGTTTTGTTCAAGTGGTTCCTCAAAACCGACAAAATGATCGTTTTCATTATCTATACAGCGGTAGTAGGCGTTGCGCTGCTCGCGGTTTCGATTATCGAAATAATCACCGGCAATAACCTGTTCACAGGTGCGCCCGCCGTGCTGTTTTCATAACGCCGAATCCCGGCTTTACTGCAAAAGCGCCTACGGCGCATTGGAAGTTATATGAACTTAGGAGTGAGATTGATTGTCGTCTGCAAAGCGAAATCAAGGCAAAAAGAAAAAATCAAACGCAAAAAAGAAGCCTGCGCAGGCAAAAGCCACGCGCCGCGCACAGGCTGCGCCTCCGCCTAAAACAGGGCTCAGTCCGCGCGTCAAGTCGATTCTGTGCGTTACCGCAGCGCTGTTTTTTGTAATTATGATACTGTTCAAGGGCAGCAGCGTGTGGCGCACGGTTCGGGCGGCCTTTGTGGGCGTGTTCGGACTGGGGCTTGTGCTTGTTCCCTCTATCTTCATCTTTTACTGTTACATAAATGAAAAAGAAAAGCAGATAGCACACCTCAAGGCAAAGGTCACGCTTTGCGTGCTTTCGGTTCTGTTCGCAGGCTCGCTGGTTTATGTCATTTCGGGCGCGCCGCACAAAAGCGTGGGCTATCTTGCCGCGCTGGGAAACCTGTACAACGACGCGTTCAACGAGGTTAGCGGCTTAAGCTACTTCTATCTCGGCTGCGGACTTATCGGCGGCGTGCTGGGCTATCCGCTGGCGTCGCTCTGCGGCAATATTGTTGCAGGCATACTGTGCGTGCTCATTTTGGCTGCTCTCATATTCATTTTGGCAAACCTTTCGGTCAAGGACCTCACCCGCGCGGCAAGCAGGACGGTCAGCCGCGCCAAAACAGCGGGCGAGAGGCAGCTTCGCCGTCACAGGGTTCGCAAGGAAGCGCGCCGTATGGGTATCGATCCCGAGCGTATCAAGGATTACGACATCGACGTTCCGCTTCCGGGCGAGAGAGCCGCCGCAGGCGTAAAGCGCGACGAGATAGACATTCCTCTCGATGAGCCTAAGCGCAAAAAGAAAAAGAGAAGCGCCGCCGCGGCAAACGGCACAGACATGGATATTACCGACGCCAACGAAGGCAACGCGCGCGAAAAGGATTTGTCAGAGGATCTGATGAACATAATCAGCAAGGCAAGCCGTCCGCCCGGAGGCGCGGATTCAACGGTAGAGCACATCGCCGATGACATCTCGCAGGAAAAGCGCGCAAACCGCATGTCGCAGGGCGCAAAGCAGCCCGACCCCGAGACCGTTCCCGTCACAACAGTCAAAAAGAGCAATAAAAAAGACGAGCAAAAGCGTGAAGAGTATTCGGAGTTTGACGGTCTGGGCTATGACCCCGAGGTGCAGACGCTCAAAAATGAGAAGGTTTATCATTATCCGCCCGTTCAGCTTCTTAAGCTGAACGAAAACAATAACGACAAGTCCGCCATGGAGGAGCTTCAAACCAACTCCAAAAAGCTGATAGAGACCCTCAACAGCTTCGGCGTCAACGCAAACATCACGAACATCTGCCGCGGCCCGTCCGTTACACGCTACGAGCTGCAGCCTGCGCCGGGCGTAAAAATCAGCAAAATAACAAACCTGTCCGACGACATAGCCCTCAACCTTGCCGCCAACGGCGTCCGCATAGAGGCGCCTATCCCGGGCAAGGCGGCTGTGGGCATAGAGGTGCCCAACAAGGTGGTCAGCATGGTATCTATGCGCGAGCTTATTGATTCCGACAAGTTCCGCAAGTCAAAAAGCAAGCTTACCGCCGTGCTGGGACGGGACATCTCGGGCGAAATAGTGCTTACCGACATCGCCAAAATGCCGCACCTGCTCATCGCAGGCACCACGGGCTCCGGTAAATCGGTCTGCGTAAACTCTATTCTCATCAGCATTCTCTACAAGGCTACTCCCGACGAGGTAAAGCTGCTGCTTATCGACCCCAAGATGGTAGAGTTTTCCAAGTACAAGGGCATTCCGCACCTGCTTGTTCCCATTGTGTCCGACGCCAAAAAAGCGGCGGCGGCTTTGGGTTGGGCGGTAAACGAAATGCTGCAAAGATACAAGATTTTTTCGGAGTATGACTGCAAGGACATTGATTCCTATAATTCTTTAATAGAAAGAAATTTAAAATATATTGAAGAAAACCCGCCCGTTCCCAACGAGGAGGGCGAGATGATCCAGCCCGTGCTCGAAATTAACGGGCTCCCCGTTGCAAAAGAAAAAATGAGCCGCGTTGTCATCGCCATAGACGAGCTTGCCGACCTTATGATGGCAGCCCCCAGCGAGGTCGAGGACAGCATATGCCGCCTTGCCCAGATGGCTCGCGCGGCAGGCATGCACCTTATTCTCGCCACCCAGCGGCCTACCGTTAACGTCATCACGGGTCTTATCAAGGCGAACGTTCCCAGCCGTATCTCGCTCAAGGTGAGCTCAAACATGGATTCGCGCACTATCCTTGACACGGGCGGCGGTGAAAAGCTTATCGGTCGCGGCGACATGCTGTTCTCTCCCGTTGGCGCTCCCAAGCCCATGCGCGTTCAGGGCTGCTATGCCTCCGAGGAAGAGATAGAGGGCGTGACCGCCTATATCAAGAAGTCTGCAAAAGCACAGTACAACGCCGAAATCGAGGAAAACATCAAACGCATAGAGGCAGAGGGTCTCTCGGGCGACAAGAAGGGCGCCGCGCAGGATTCCGACGACGGTCTCAGCGTTGATGCCAAGATGGAAGAGGCTATCCAATGCGTTATCGAGGCAGGACAGGCATCCACCTCGCTCATCCAGCGCCGTCTTAAGGTTGGCTACGCACGCGCGGGCAGAATGATAGACGACATGGAACAGCTCGGCGTGGTGGGACCTCACCAGGGCTCAAAGCCGCGCGATGTGCTTATGACCTACAACGAATGGCTCGAAAGAAGAAACGCGTTACAAAACAGGGAAGATTAGTTGTCGGTTGGTTCAGCGCGTTTATTATCAACCGATGACCGAAACTGAGGAACAACAATGTCATTCCTGCCAATGAACAAAAAAGAAATGGCCGCGCGCGGCTGGGACTGCGTTGACTTTGTATATGTCTGCGGCGACAGCTACGTCGATCACCCGTCCTTCGGCGCCGCCATAATAACACGCGTGCTCGAGGACTGCGGCATGAGGGTAGCCTTTTTGGCTCAGCCGAATTGGAAAAGCGACGCCGATTTTACGCAGTTCGGCAGACCGCGCCTCGGCTTTATGGTGTCTGCCGGCAACATCGACAGTATGGTTGCCCACTATACCGTCGCCAAGCGCAAGCGCCATGACGACGCCTATACGGCAGGCGGCAAAAATGGAAAACGCCCCGACCGCGCCGTTACTGTATATTGCAGCATTTTGCGCAAGCTTTACCCCGACAGCCCTGTTATTATCGGAGGTCTCGAGGCCTCGCTGCGCCGCTTTGCGCATTACGACTACTGGAACGACCGCGTTATGCCGTCAATACTTTTTGACAGCAAGGCAGATATTTTAGTCTATGGCATGGGCGAGCTGCAAACCGCAGAGATCGCAAAACGTCTCGCCGACGGTTATCCGGTCGAGGCGCTGCACGACATAAGAGGGATCTGCTACAGAGTGAGAACAGACGACTATGTGCCGCGTTCGGCTGTGGAGCTGCCGTCCTTTGAACGCGTGTGTGAAAGCAAGCGCGACTATGCCGTTGCTGCGCGACGTGAGCTTGAAGAAACCGACGCCGTGCGCGGAAAAACTCTTATTCAGCGGCACGGGAAATATATTTTGGTACAGAATCCTCCCATGCAGCCGCTCAACACACAGCAGCTCGATTGGGTCTATTCGCTGCCCTACGAGCGTGATTATCCGCGCTGCTACGATGCTCTCGGCGGCGTGCCGGGCTTTAGCGAGGTCATGTTTTCTATAACACACAACCGCGGCTGCTTCGGCGCGTGCAACTTCTGCTCTTTGGCGTTTCATCAGGGACGCGCCGTCACCGTTCGCAGCAAGGAGAGCGTTATAAACGAGGCAAAGGGCTTTTTGTCCGACAAACGCTTCAAGGGCTACATAAGCGACGTGGGCGGTCCTACGGCTAATTTTAGACTGCCCTCCTGCGAAAAGCAGAAGAAGCTCGGTCTGTGCAAAAACCGCCGCTGTCTTGCACCCACACCCTGTCCGAACATGCAGGTATCGCACAGCGACTATCTCGACCTGCTGCGAAGCCTGAGAAAGCTCGACGGGATAAAAAAAGTGTTTATACGCAGCGGAATCCGTTTCGATTATCTTATGGAGGACGAAAGCAACGAGTTTTTTGAGGAGCTTGTGCGCTACCACATCAGCGGACAGCTTCGCGTGGCTCCCGAGCATTGCTCTGCTGCGGTGCTCGACAAAATGGGCAAGCCGCACATAGAGGCATACAAACGCTTCTGCGACAGGTTTTATTCGCTTACAAAAAACGCGAATAAGGATCAGTACGTTGTGCCTTATCTTATGAGCTCGCACCCGGGCTCAACCCTGAAAAATGCCGTGGAGCTCGCTTTGTTTTGCAAGCGCGAGAATATCCACCCCAAGCAGGTGCAGGACTTTTATCCCACGCCCGGAACTATTTCAACAGCCATGTTTTACACGGAGCTCGATCCATACACCCTCGAGCCGGTATATGTTCCGCGCGACGAAGGCGAAAAAGCAATGCAGCGCGCTTTGCTGCAATACTTTATCCCCGAAAACAAGCCCGCCGTGATTAAGGCGCTGATAAAGGCAGGCAGAAAAGATCTTATAGGCAGCGGCAAAAACTGCCTTGTCACACCCATGCCCGGACAAAGCGCCGGCGGCGCGAAAAAAACATATCCCGCTCAAAAAACAGCTAAGCAGAAAAATAAATATGCAAGGTATTCAAGAAAGAAAAAGAAGAATTAAACAATCATCAACATAATTTTTAACGTGAACGGAATACTAAATAAAGATTTTTGTATATATTGTTCAAGTATTGCGCCGATTTTTATGTAAAAGCGAGATATGAAAAATCAGGGAAAATTTTTTCAAAAAAGTTCTTGACAACTAAACCGTTTTGCGATATAATAGCACAAGCGTTTTGAAAAGAGACGCACAAAGGACCTTGAAAATTAAACAACGATAACAAAGAAACCCGTAATGACTTTGAGTTGAAAGATTCAAAGAATTACAGAAAGTGCAAACTTAAGATGC
>CADBWP010000053.1 GCA_902798365.1 uncultured Ruminococcus sp. | reverse complement strand
ATTGCAGGCTTGTAAGACTGATAGCCGACAACACATACAGCATAATGATCCACCAAATGCTCGGCTTTATGTGCGTAAAGTGGCTGTTTTACATACTCGGCACGGTAACGGCGCTGTTCCCCGATTTTGACGGGCAAACCATGCTGACAATCGTTTGGTATTACTATCTTCCAAAGGGCTTGCAGCAGTACGGCATGGTGTATCTGGCAGGCGGCATATTTGTTCCGATAGCCATAAAAAAACTATGCGATTTATTCTGCCGCGCGGGCTTGATAATAAAAGAGCGAATAGCGGCAAAGATAATATGAAATGGTTATTCGTATTCTGTAGGGGCGGTTTTCTGCGAAAACGGCAACCCTTTTGTCGCTGCGCGACATTTTCCCTGTCAGGCAATGCCGTCAACTTAACGTTTTTAGATAGCTTTCGACCCCTCCGTCAGCTATCGCTGACACCTTTTTCTGCGAAAACGGCAACCCTTTTGTCGCTGCGCGACATTTTCCCTGTCAGGGAAATCACCTTATCGCAGGGGAGGCTTTTTGATACAGACGGACGTTTATATAAAAAAATAAAACAGCAAAAAGACGCGCACACGGCGCGCCTTTTTGCAAGGGGTTAGATAAGGAAATGGGTATGAGTGGAACGGGCGTTTTGCGCCCGCAGGGGAAAGTTAGGTTACCGGCAACGCTTATGCCGATTTGTTTTCTTCCGTTCTGCCAAGCTTGTCCTTGGGGATCCTGATTGTGTATTCGATAAAATTGTCGTTGTCTGTTTTGATTGTGTCTGCGCAGATCCCGGCAAGGCGCATGGTGCTGACGGCCTTGTTGATGGTGTTTAGAAAAATTCTGAAGTCTTTTATCACCGCTTTACTGTTGCCCCGCTTTGATTTATCGGGGGTGGAATTTAGAAGAGAGGTTATCAAGGCTTCCGACTGGGCAACGTTGAGTCCCTCGGACAGTATGCGCGACAGCGCACATCTGCGCACAGACTCGTCCTCAAGCCTAAGCAGGGCGCGTGCATGGCGCTCACTCAGCCCGGCGTTTTCTATCCACTCCTGCTCCTCTGCGCTCAGCCGAAGCAGGCGCAGCTTGTTGGCTATGGTGGATTGTGTCTTGCCCAGCCTTTCCGCCGCCTGCTCCTGCGTCAGCCCGAAACGGCGGATCAGTCTTGAAATCCCGCGAGCCTCCTCGAACATTCCAAGGTCGGCCCGCTGCAGATTTTCAAGGAGAGCATATACGGCAGACTCTTTATCAGAGCACTTGATGATGATACAGGGTACCGTTCTCAGCCCTGCCAGCACAGAGGCGCGAAGCCGCCGCTCGCCCGCTATCAGCTCGTATTCGGCGCTGCTTATCCTGCGGACGGTGACGGGCTGCAAAACTCCGTTTTCGGCTATCGACCGTGAAAGCGAGTTCAACTCGTCCTCGGAGAATTGCCTGCGCGGCTGATTTTTGTTGGGGCGTATTTTGACGATAGGAATATCGGTTATCGCCCGTTCGCTTTTTAACAAAAAATTCAACCGCATCACCCTATGTAAGCTTCAGGGCTTGTCCCTGTGCTATTATAATATCACATAAGGCGTGCGGTTTTTGTCGCAAACTGAGCGATTATATTAGGTTGTTTTGGCGATAATAAGATGATCGTGTCGAAGCTTAAAGCGGCTTCGATTTTATTTTTCCGTTGCTGCGCGGATATTTGTCGGGCGTGGGAGCTACCTTTTCGGTAATAACAAGGGTTCTTGCACCGCCCTCGCAGGGGAGCTCAAATTCGCACAGCTTTTCAAGCCTGCCGCCCAAAACGGACAGCGCGTGCTTAGCGCCCTGCACCTCTGCCACGCAGTCGCCGCCCTTAAAGGCGACAAAGCGACCCGACAGCCTCACAAACGGCAGGCAGTATTCGCTTAATGTGTTGAGCCGGGCAACGGCGCGCGACACAGCTAAGTCAAAGCTCTCGCGGTAGGCTTCGTCCTGACCGTATTCCTCCGCCCTGCCCTGAATAAACTCGGCGTCAAGACCGAGGTTGCTTAACAAATCGTCCAAAAACAGAAAGCGCTTTTTAAGGCTGTCAAGCAGGCACAGCTCTATGTCGGGTCTGGCAATTTTAAGTACCACGCCCGGAAAGCCCGCGCCCGTGCCTATGTCTATCACCCGTGCGCCCTGTTTTAACTCTGTATAATTGAGCAGGCTCAGACTGTCAGCAAAATGCTTCACCGCAACGCCCTCGGGGTCGGTAATGGCGGTGAGGTTTATTTTTTTGTTCCAATCCCCAAGCAGCTCGTAATATTTTTCAAGCTGTTCAAGCTGTGTTTCGCCGAGCGTCAGGGAGTAATCCTTAACGGCGGAGATGATGTGATCACGAAGCTCCATTGCGTTGCCCTCCGTTTGCCGCAAGCCATATCAGCAGCACGCTCACGTCTGCGGGAGATACACCCGAAATGCGTGACGCCTGACCAATGTTGAGCGGCTTTATTTTGTTCAGCTTTTCCTGAGCCTCAAGCCTCAGCCCCGTAAGCGTTTTGTAGTCGAAGTCAAAGGGCAGCCGCTTGTTTTCGAGGCGGCGCATTTGCTCCACCTGACGAAGCTGCTTTTGAATGTAGCCCTCGTATTTTACCTCGATCTCGACCTGTTCAAAAACATTGGGGTCAAGCTGCGGACGCTCCGTGTCAAACGCTCTTAATGCCTCGTAGCCCAGCTGAGGCCTTTTCATAAGCTCAATCAGCCTTGTGCCCGTGGTGACGGGAGATGTTTCACGTGAAACAAGCATTTCGTTGAGCTCATCCGAGGGCGCGATGGTGGTCGATTTCAGCCTTTTGATCTCCGCCTTCTTCTGCTCCTGCTTTTCAAGAAAGCGCCTGTACCGCTTCTCGCTTATCAAGCCCAGACGGTAGCCCGTGGGGGTCAGCCTTTCGTCGGCGTTGTCCTGCCTGAGCACAAGCCTGTATTCGCTGCGCGAGGTCATCATGCGGTAGGGCTCGTTTGCTCCCTTTGTAACAAGGTCGTCAATAAGCGTGCCTATGTAAGAGCTGTCGCGCGTGAGCACAAGCGGCTCCCTGCCCAAAACCTTAAGCGCGGCGTTTACTCCCGCGACAAAGCCCTGCGCCGCCGCTTCCTCATAGCCGGAGCTGCCGTTGAACTGACCCGCGCCGTAAAGACCGGGATAGTCCTTGAACTCGAGAGTGGCGTTCATGGCGGTGGGATCGACGCAGTCGTATTCTATGGCATAGGCAGGGCGCATCATAACGCAGTTTTCAAGCCCCTTTATGGTGCGGTAAAACTTTAGCTGCACCTCCTCGGGAAGCGAGCTCGACATGCCCTGCATGTACATTTCCTCGGTGTTCTCGCCGCACGGCTCAATAAACAGCTGGTGGCGCGGCTTGTCCTTAAAGCGCATCACCTTGTCCTCAAAGCTGGGGCAGTAGCGCGGACCCACGCCCTCTATGCGCCCGGCATAAAGCGGCGAGCGGTGTATGTTTTCAAGGATGACCTGCTTGGTGTCGTCGTTCGTCCAGCTTATGTGGCAAACCACCTTGTTGTCGCCCAAACTTTCGGTTTCGTAAGAAAACGGCTGCGGCGGTGTGTCGCCCTGCTGGACCTCAAGCTGTGAAAAGTCTATGGAGCGGCGGAGCATACGCGCAGGCGTGCCTGTTTTGAAGCGGCGCAGCGGCAAGCCCAGTTCTTTGAGCGACGCGCCCAGCCTTGTTGCCGGGAACATGCCGTCGGGGCCGCCCTCGTAGCTCACCTCGCCCACATATATTCTGCCGCCCAGATAGGTGCCCGTGGCGATTACCACGGTTTTGCAGCGGTACCGGGCAAGCATTTGAGTTGTGAGCAGCCAGCCGCCGTCGCATTTTTCGATGTCGGTTATCTCCGCCTGCCTGAGCTCTAAATTATCCTGAAGCTCTAACTTGTGCTTCATGGTGTCGGAATACTTCCGCCTGTCTATCTGTGCGCGCAGAGAGTGCACGGCGGGACCCTTGCCCCGGTTGAGCATACGCGACTGCAAAAAACACTCGTCGGCGGTTTTGCCCATCTCGCCGCCCAGGGCGTCTATCTCGCGCACAAGATGCCCCTTTGCCGTGCCGCCTATCGAGGGGTTGCACGGGCAGTTGCCCACGGCGTCCATGTTTATGGTAAAAACAGCCGTGCGGCAGCCCAGCCGCGCCGCCGCAAGCGCAGCCTCAATTCCCGCGTGACCCGCGCCTATAACGGCTACGTCGTATTCGCCTGCAAAATAAGTCATGTGTATCTTCCTTTACTTGCCCACACAGAAGTTGTGGAATACTCTGTCAATGACCTCGTCGCTCGTTCGCTCGCCCGTCATCTCGAGCAGCTCGGTGACGGCGTCCTCTAACATTACGGTAACGGCGTCAAAGGTCATTCCCGACATTATCGCTTCGTTAGCCTCTCTTACGGCGGCAAGGGCGTTGCGCACGTTGAGCCGCTGGCGTTCGTTAGAGAGTATGCCCTCGCTCGGGTCGAGCCTGTCGGTTCCCGCTATGTCCGAGATAGCCCTGATAAGCTCCTCGCGTCCCTCGCCGGTCAAGGCGGAAATATAGACCACGCCGGTCATCTTTGATTCTATCTCTTTTATATCAAGCCTGTTGGGCAGGTCGGTTTTGTTTATGACCGCAATCGCGGGAACCTCGTCCGCCATGCCAAGCAGCTGCCTGTCAAATTCTTCAAGAGTGCTGCTGTTGTCAAACACCGCAAGCAGCAGGCCGCATTGCTTAAGGCGTTCTTTGGCGCGTTCAACGCCTATTTTTTCAACCGCGTCCTCGGTGTCGCGCAGACCTGCGGTGTCGCTCAGCCTGAGAATAACGTCGCCTGCGCAAACGGTGTCCTCAACAATGTCGCGCGTCGTGCCGGGAATGTCGGTGACTATGCTTTTTTCATACCCCGACAGCAGATTCATCAGGGTGCTTTTGCCCACGTTGGGTCTGCCGGCGATGACGGTGTCGATGCCCTGCTTGACCGCCTGACCGCTGTCATAGGTGCTCAGAAGCGAAGCAAGCTCCGCCTCTGCTTTTGAGCAGACGTCGGTTATCATTTCGCCCGTGACCTCGGGAATATCCTCCTCGGGATAATCCGCCCAGGCGCTCAGGTGCGCCGAAAGCGAGAGCAGGCTGTCCTTTACGCCCGATATTCTTTTTCTCAGCGCACCCTCTCTCACGCAAAGGGCGGCTCTGGCGGCGGCGCGGTTCTTTGCGCCGATTATATCCATGACGGACTCCGCCTCGGTAAGATCGAGCTTGCCGTTGAGAAACGCGCGCTTGGTAAACTCGCCTGCCTGTGCCGGAGCTGCGCCTGCCTCAAGCACGGCGCGGAGCACCTGCTTTGTTATATAAACGCCGCCGTGGCATGAAAGCTCAACCACGTTCTCGCCCGTATAGCTGTGCGGAGCGCGAAATACAAGGGCAACAGCCTCGTCAAGCTCCTCGCCGCCGCTTGATATTTTGCCGTATGCGGCGGTGTAGCCTTGCATGTCGGCAAGCCTTTTGCCGCCGACGCTTTTAAAGACCCTGTCGGCTATCGTTATCGAGTCTGCGCCCGAGATCCTTATTACGCCTATGCCGCCGTCGCCCTGTGCGGTGCTTATTGCGGCTATCGTGTTTAAATTTTCGGTCATAATGCACCTGCCTGATAAAGCAAAAGCTGCCTCTGACGAGACAGCTCCTTTTGCTTACTTGTCTATTCTGCCGTAAAGGCCTGTCGCGCCGCCCTCGTTGAGCGGTACTCTGTCGGGATTGGGAGCAGGATTGGTGTTGCGGCTGCGGTTGTTGTTATAGCCGCGGCGTCCGCCGCCTCTGCGGTTGTTGTTGTAGCCGCGGCGGTTGTTTTTCGCCTTGGGGTCGGGACCCACAACAACGTGGCGGTTTGCGTTTTCGCCCTCGCTCCACGAGATAGCGCCGTTAACCTTTTGCACGGCGGTGTGGATTATCCTTCTCTCATAGGGGTTCATGGGCTCGAGGCTTGTCTTTTTGCCTGTCTTGACCGCCTTGTAGGCGAGCTTTCTGCCCAGAATCTCAAGTGTTTTTTCTCTTTTGTCGCGGTAGTTGCCCACGTTGACGGTGACCTTGATGTAGTCGTCGGAGCCGTGGTTGGCAACAAGGCTTGTAAGATACTGCAGCGCGTCGAGCGTTTCGCCGCGGCGGCCTATAACAAAGCCCTCTTCATCGCCCGAAAGGTTGAAGTCCATGGTGCCCTCGCCCAAGACCTTTTCAACCTCGATGCCTTCAACGCCCATCTTGTCGAGCACGTTTTTCAAAAACGTCTCCGCCTTGTCCTTGTCCTCGACCTCGTCGGGCTCAACAACAAAAGCTCTCACCTTGGCGGGGCGTCCGCCGAAGATTCCGAATCTCTTCTTCTCCTCGCGCTGAAGCACCTCAAAGTCATACTCGTCGGTTTCGGTAAGACCAAGCTCAGCCTTGGCTTTTTCAAGCGCCTCTTCTACGTCGGCGCCCTCGCATATAGCTTCTCTAATCATTATTTTCTCCTGCCAATTTCAAAAATTAAATCAAATATATCAGGTTGTTATTTTTTCTTTTTCTTGCCTGTGTTGGCTTTTCCTCCGCCGGTCTCGCGGGGAACATAAACATAAGGAATCTGTGCTTCCTTTTCAAACATAAGCGCGGCGTGTCTTGCCTCGCTTGTTGCGGTAAGGTGCGCCGGGCTGAATACCCTGTTCATAATTATCGACTGCAGCAGGCTTGTCAGCGCCGAGATGATCCAGTAAAACGACATTGCCGCAGGCACGCTGAAGGCGATCCACGCCGAAAACAGCGGAAGTCCGAATATGACGACCTTCATGCAGCCGCCCGACTGCGACATCTGGCTGTTTGCGTTGAGCTTTTGCATGATGTAGGACGAGCCCACGTTGGAAACAAAGCACAGCACGGGGAACAGGATGTAGGGCGACCAAAAGCCGAACTGGCTGGGCACCGCCAACAGATCGACAGCGCCGAAGATGTTGAAGCTGCCGCCGAAATCAAGTATCCTGCTTATCTCATCGCCGGTAAACAGGCTTTGGATAATGTCGGTATTCGCAATGTTCGGGAACACCTTGAGCAGCATTACCTCCTGATAGTTGGCGGCGGTGCTTGCCGAGGTAAAGCCCGGAATAGTCTTGATGTAGTTGAGAGCCGACTGAACATGCTGACTGTCAAGGTGAAGCGTGTTGGTCAGCGGATATGCCACGGCATAAAAAATGCCGAACAGAACAAGCATGGGGATGATGGTGGTCATGCAGCCGCCCATGGGCTTTACTCCCTCTTTTTCATAGAGCTTGTTCATTTCCTCCTGGAGCAGCTGACGGTTGTTGCCGTACTTTTCGCGCAGCTCCTTTTGCTTTTTCGCCATTCTGGCGCTGCCGGCCATCGACTTTTGCTGCTTTAGCGTAAACGGGAACAAAGCGGCCTTTACGATGATGGTAAACACGATAATAGCCAGACCGAAGTTCTTCAGCACAAAGTATGCGCCCCACAGAACATAGCCGAGCAGCCATCCGAGTGAACCGAAAATTTGCATAAATGTTACCTCTTCAATTTTCTGTTGATAAAAACATGGTTTGCCGTCCCTTCATGCATTTTGGGCGGCGGTGTTTTCCTACTTGTCGGGAACGGGGTCGTACCCTCCCTTGGAAAACGGATTGCAGCGCAAAACGCGCCACAGGGTCAGAGCCGTACCCTTGAGCGCGCCGAAGCGCTCGATAGCCTCAAGTCCGTACTGC
Organism: uncultured Ruminococcus sp.; assembly: GCA_902798365.1. Classification (GTDB taxonomy): domain Bacteria; phylum Bacillota; class Clostridia; order Oscillospirales; family Acutalibacteraceae; genus Ruminococcoides. The sequence goes on along the minus strand of CADBWP010000053.1, from coordinate 1,216 downwards.
GAGCAGGTGGGAATATATTTGCAGTGAGGCGCGGTGCGGGGCGATATCGAGGTTTGATAGAACCTAATCAGTCCGAGAAGTATCTTTTTCATTGCGGTCACCATTGCCTTGCCGGTTGAGCAGCCCCATGGAAGAAAGCTGCTGACGCATAGCCTTGTGCACGACCTGCATCTTAACGTGCGGCGTTTTTCCTCTGGCAACAAAAATAAGGTCGAACCCGGGCTTGATGTCGTCGAATAAGCTGTAGTATGAAGCCCGTATCACCCGTCTGGCTCTTGACCGCCTGACGGCGTTGCCCACCTTTTTGCCTGTTGTTATGCCGTAGCGCAGGCCGCCTGTTCTGTTCTTTAACGCGTACGTTACCAAAACAGGGCTTACACAGGATCTCCCTTTTTTGTAAATCCGGGCAAAATCTCTGTTTTCCTTAACTGTGATGTACCTACTCATTAATCGCGCCCTCGGTGTTTGGCACAGCTAAAAAAGAAAGACCACGGTTAAGCGGTCTTCTTAAGCAGTCTTAATAAGACAACCTTTTTCTGCCCTTTGCTCTTCTTCTTGCCAAAACTTTTCTGCCGTTTGATGTAGCCATTCTTTTTCTGAAGCCGTGCTCCTTCTTTCTGTGGAGCTTTTTAGGCTGATATGTTCTCAACATAATTGAAAACCTCCCTTCAAATTATAGCCTTGCAATATAGCATTATAGCCTACTTTGCGGCATTAGTCAAGCTTTTTATTCTAATTTATAATTTTAGGTCGAGTGTTTTACGTCGGGTAGAAATGTTTTTCTTGGGAGATGGGTTTTGTTCCCGACTGTTATGTTTTATTAAGGAGTTACGGTTGCAAGCTCGGAAGATAGCTTTGCGTGTATGAGGACTACTGTTCCCGACCGTTTTGTTTTATTAAGGAGTTACGGTTGCAAGCTCGTGAAGACAGCTTTGCTTGAATTGAGAATTGAGAATGGAGAATTGAGAATGGAGAATTATTTAGTTGAGAGTTGAGAGTGGAGAGTTGAAAGTTTCGGTCGGGAAGATAGCTTTGCTTGGACGAGGACTTCGGTTCCCGACTGTATCACTATTGCGCGGGTCTTTTTTACAGCACGTCAGGCTCCCTTGCGCTAAGTTGATTTCCCTGTCAGGGTAATGTAGGCAACTTAACGTTTTTTGATAGCATATTAGGCTCCCCTGCGCTAAGGGGAGCTGTCGCCGTAAGGCGACTGAGG
>CADBWP010000052.1 GCA_902798365.1 uncultured Ruminococcus sp. | reverse complement strand
AGCGGCGTCGAGGTACATGTTTTCGTCAAAGCCCTCTTTGTGAGCGGTCACTATTGCGTGCAGGCTCATTGCATAGTTAAGACCAGCCTTGATGTGTCCTGTGCCGTGAGGAGCAGCGCGGTCAAAATCACACACCTTGATGGTGATGGGCTTTGCACCGCCCTTAAAATAGGGGCCTACAGGTGTGGCAAAAATGCGGAACTGATACTCATCGGCAGGCTTTACGCCGATAACCGGGTTCGTTCCGAATACATAAGGGCGAAGATAAAGAGTTGCGCCTGTGCCGTAGGGAGGCACAAAATCGGCATTTGCCTTGACAACCTTTTCAACAGCCTCAATAAACTTATCCTCGGGATAAACAGGTATTTCAAGACGCTTGCAGCTGTCGGAAAGCCTTTTTGCGTTGAGGTCGGGGCGGAACACAACTATCTTGCCGTCGCAGGTTGTGTAAGCCTTAAGACCCTCAAAAACTGTTTGCGCATACTGCAAAACGCCCGCGCACTCGCTGATGGTAACGACGTCGTCTGTGGTCAAAGCGCCTTCGTTCCACTTGCCGTCCTTGTAGTCAGCGACAAACCTCTCGTTAGTCTTGATGTAAGAGAAACCGAGGTTTGACCAGTCAATGTTTTGCTTTTGCATTTTTATTACTTCCTTTCAGAAATTAAATTCCGATATTATTTTAGCACTACACATACCTATTTGTCAATAAAAAGCGAAAATGAACGTGATTATTTTGTGCAAATGTTGACATGTACTTTGCAAACGGGTATAATAAAGATATATTAATTGCCTAAATGATTGGAGGTGGCTTTGTGAAAAAGGTATTCGTTTTTATTTGGGGCATTATTACAGGCGTTGCCGCGGTTATGCTTTTTCTGCACCGCGACGCCATTACGGCTTCGCTGACAGGTGAAGAAATGCCCGAGGCTCCCGAGTGTTGCCCGCTTTCCGATATTGATTAATATAAAAAGCCCTGCCTTCCCCTTGGCAGGGTTGATTTTTTATGAAACGGTGAGAAGCTAATGAAAAGCAGAAAAAGCATCCATTCATTTAATAAAATAACATTAAGAATCTCGGGAATGAGGCTTAGCGAGGTGTATGAGCTGTTATGTGACGGCGACACGGCAAAAATAACACAATACCTTATACGTTACGAATCACATGAGGATGTGTTGGTGCCTCAAAAAAGCTGCTCCTGTTCCGCAGATGATGTTATAACGATCCTGAACGATTGCAAGATCCTTAAATGGAAGGGCTTTCAGGGAAAAAATCCGCACGGGGTACGTGACGGATATATGTTCAACTTTTATGCCGAGCTTAACGGAGACACCGTTATACGTGCCGACGGATCAAATAACTATCCTAAGCATTACAGGGAATTTCAAAACAGCATTACAGAGCTGTTGAATTAACATAATAATTCAAAAAGGTCGGAAAGACAATGCCGCAATTGCGCAGCCTGTCTTCCCGACCGATTATTTTGTTTTCGTTTCAGCTCAAGGGTGCGGAATTATCTTCTTCCGCCGCCTCTTCTGCGGTCGTTTCCGCCGCGGGGTCTGCGGGGACGCGAGTTTCTGTCGCTGTCGCCGTTATCCTCGGGAGTAAGACCGTCAACATCTATAAGCACCTGACGGCGACTGAGGTTGAGCCTGCCCTTGTCGTCGATCTCGGTGACCATAACGCGGATGATGTCGCCTACGTTTACAACGTCGGTCACGTTCTCGGTACGCTTAACGTCAAGCTGAGAAACATGAACCAAGCCCTCTTTGCCGGGTGCGATTTCTACGAATGCGCCGAAATCCATGATCCTTGTCACCTTGCCCAGATACATTGCGCCGGGCTCGGGATCGCGTGCGATAGTCTGAATGATGTCGATAGCGCGGTTGCACTTGTCGGCGTCAAGACCTGCAACAAATACCTGTCCGATCTCGCCGTCCTCTTCAATATCGATCTTAACGTCACACTCAGCCTGGATCTCCTTGATAACCTTGCCGCTCTTGCCTATTACCTCGCTGATCTTGTCGGCAGGAATGGTTGTGGTGAACATCTTGGGAGCATAAGGCGAAAGCTCGGGTCTGGGCTCTGCAATAGCCTTAAGCATTACCTCGTCAAGAATGAACAGACGGGCTTTGTGGGTCTTTTCAAGCGCTTCCTTAACCATTTCGGGTGTAAGTCCGCTGATCTTAAGATCCATCTGAATAGCTGTGATACCCTCGTGAGTACCGGCAACCTTAAAGTCCATATCGCCGAAGAAGTCCTCAAGACCCTGAATATCAACCATTGTCATCCAGCGCTCACCCTCGGTGATAAGACCGCAGGAAATACCTGCTACGGGAGCCTTGATGGGCACGCCTGCGTCCATAAGAGCAAGCGTAGAGCCGCAGATTGAGCCCTGAGATGTGGAACCGTTGGAGGAAAGCACCTCGGAAACAAGTCTGAGAGCATAAGGGAAGTCCTCAACGGAGGGAATTACGGGAAGCAGAGCGCGCTCTGCAAGTGCGCCGTGACCGATCTCGCGGCGTCCGGGGCCGCGGCTGGGCTTGGTCTCGCCCACCGAATAGCTGGGGAAGTTGTAGTGATGAATATATCTTTTTTCTGTCTCGCCGTCAATGCCGTCGAGCAGCTGCTTGTCCGAGATCGAACCGAGAGTAGCAACGGTGAGCACCTGAGTCTGTCCTCTGGTGAACATGCCCGAGCCGTGAACTCTGGGCAGAACGGCAACCTCGCTGGCAAGAGGACGGATATCGTCCATGCCTCTGCCGTCAACCCGCTTCTGCTCGTCAAGCAGCCAGCGGCGAACGATGAACTTCTGTGTCTTATAGAGGCACTCGTCGATCATTGCCTCTTGCTCGGGATAAAGCTCGTCAAATTTTTCGTGAACAGCCTCATAGATGGGCTTGAGTCTTTCGTCACGCACGGTCTTGTCGTCGGTGTCAAGGGCAGCCTTAACGTCTTCCTCGGCAAATGCCTTGATTGCTTCAAACATCTCGTGGTCGGGCTCAAGGCTGGTAAACTCAAACTTGGGCTTGCCTATCTCGTCCTTTATTTCGTTTATGAATTTGATTATGCTCTGGTTAGCCTCGTGGCCGAACATGATGGCGTTGTACATATCCTCATCCGATACGCAGTCAGCGCCTGACTCTATCATGGCGATCCTCTCGGAGGTGGAGGCCACGGTGGTTGACATCTTGGAGACCTTTCTCTGCTCCTCGGTGGGGTTTATTACAAATTCGCCGTCAACCATGCCTACAGAGCAGCCAGAAATGGGGCCGTTCCAGGGGATGTCCGAAATGGAAATAGCGATCGAAGCGCCTACCATTGCAATTACCTCGGGCTGGCAGTCGGGGTCAACGCTCATAACGGTGCACACGATGGACACGTCGTTTCTCATGCTCTTGTCAAAAAGAGGACGGATGGGACGGTCGATAACGCGGCTGGTGAGGATAGCGTGCTCGGTGGGGCGTCCCTCCCTCTTAAGATAAGAACCGGGGATCTTGCCTACCGAATACATTTTCTCTTCGTAGTCAACCGAGAGCGGGAAAAAGTCAACGCCCTCTCTGGGCTTTGCCGAAGCGGTAACGGCGCAATGCACAACGGTGTCGCCGTAGGTAACAAGGCAGGCGCCGTTTGCAAGCTGGGTCATCTTGCCGGTCTCTACCTTAAGCTTTCTGCCGGCAAACTCTGTTTCAAATACTCTGTACTTGTCAAATGTCATTAATGAGTTCATGTTGAAATCCTTTCGTCTTTATACTACTAACGGGATTCAAGCTGATTTAGCAATAAAACCATGGGACAGAGCTGTCGGCTTTCTGCCCGGGAAAAATTCGGCAGCCGAAAGCTATCCAATCGTTTTACCGCTAAAAAGCAGCGTTCATCCCGTTTGTGTCGGGTAAAACAAGGCATTTTAATTTAGGGCAAGCGGACATACGCCCTGCTTGCCCTGAATCAAAAGCTTACTTACGGATACCGAGTCTTGCGATAATGGAACGATATCTTTCAATATCAACCTTTTTGAGGTAGCCGAGAAGGCTTCTTCTCTGACCAACCATCATCAGCAGACCGCGGCGGCTGTGGTGATCCTTCTTGTGGATCTTGAGGTGCTCGGTAAGGTCGTTGATCCTCTTTGTGAGAAGAGCGATCTGAACCTCGGGAGAACCTGTGTCGCCCTCGTGGGTAGCGTATTCAGCCATTATGGCTTGCTTTTCTTCTTTTAACATTTTTATTCCACCTTTTATTATTATTCGCCCGTATCTCAGAAGAAGGCTGTGAAATTCCGCTTTGCGGCTTGATCCCAAATCCGTGACACAGGTCAACTGCTAAATTATATCATAAGGATAATGATTTGTAAAGTGTTTTTACGGTATTTTTCGCAAATACGCCCGTTAATCGGCTGTTTTATCAGCTTCAAGAAAATCAATAAGAGAGCGCTGTTTTTTTACGTCCATTTCGCGGAACAGTTCAAGCATCCTCAGCTCGTTAGGCGTTTGGGTTATGTCCGAGTCCGGCTCTCTCTGAACATCCGACAATTTATACACGGGAGTGTATCCAAGCAGCATATTGTAATCAACGCCCAGTATTTGTGAGATTTTTCTTATAAAATCTATGCTCGGTTCTGCAAGACTAAGCTCATATTTCGTATAGGTGGTGCGGTTTATATGAAGCTTGTCAGCCATTTCCTGCTGCGTAAAGCCGAGCGCCTTCCTGTAAAAAGACATGTTTTGCCCCAAAAGGGCGTCTATATCGCTGCATTTCTTTTTTGGCATATAGCTCCGCTCCTGTTTGATTTATATGTTATATTATACCACAGAAACAATTTTATAGGCTGATATTGGGAAATATATAACTGTGGAGTTTTATAACATAAATGGAGTTGCTGCGTATATGTTTTTCCTGTTGAGAAAAAATTTCGTCTCAGGTATTGCAAAAACAAAAGTTTTAATGTATAATATATCGGCAGGAATGTGCTAATGTGGCGCAGTTGGTAGCGCAACTGATTCGTAATCAGTAGGTCAGGGGTTCGAGTCCCCTCATTAGCTCCATAAAATCCCATGAAAAGTCAGAAATGGCTCGTTCATGGGATTTTATTTTGTAATTGAATCTTCTGTAAACTAAAATACATCTGTGACTAAAACAGTTTTATTTGATTTGGCGGCGTCGTTCCTCGCAGCAAGACCGTTAATAACACGCAATTTGCACAAACTATATAGTAAAACAGCAATAACTAATAAGCAATCAGCACTAAATATTATAGACATTATTGCGTTTTTGATATATTATTTATGTGTATAATTGTATGGTTTTAAAATACTCATGGCTTGTTTTTTCGCCATTTCTGCGGGAGGATTGCTTATGAAGAGGTTTGAATTTGATGAAAGAACTCGGGCTGTACTTGAAGGGCTGAAAACGCCTCTGGCGGTTTATCAGTTTATCAACAATCGTGTTGTAACCATTTTGCTGTCAGACGGCTTTTGTGAGCTGTTCGGCTATACCGACAAGGCGCAGGCTTACTATGACATGGATAACGACATGTATAAGTATACCCACCCCGACGATGCCGCGCGTGCAGCAAGCGAAGCCTACACTTTTGCCACTAAGGGCGGCGCGTTTGATTCAATTTACCGCACGCTTTCTCACGACGACACACGTCAGGGTTATTTCATTATTCATTCCAAGGGTGAGCATGTCTATACCGAGGACGGCACAAGGCTCGCCTATGTTTGGTACACGGACGAGGGCTCCTACAACTGTGACAGCTCTACGGTTGAGTCCGATCTTAACAACGATTTCAGAATGGCTCTGCACGAGGAAAGCATTATAAAGCAAAGCTATTACGACGCGCTGACCGGTCTGCCCAACATGAGGTATTTCTTCTCACTTGCAGAGGACTGGCGCGCAACTCATCTTGCAGAGGGCGGCTCTATGGCGATGCTGTTTGCGGATTTGTGCGGCATGAAATATTTTAACCGCAGGTTTGGCTTTGCAGAGGGCAACACGCTTTTGATCAGCTTTGCAAGCTTGCTGAAAAAGCATTTCAGCAACGAGAATTGCGCACGCTTCGGCTCAGATCATTTTTGCGTTTTTACCGACGCCAAGGATATTGAAAAAACGCTGATAAGCATTTATCACGAATTTGAGAAGCTTAACGACGGCAAAATACTGCCGATAAGGGTCGGCATTTGTATTGACAGCGACGGCAGCGTTGAGGTTAGCCGCCTGTGCGACAGAGCGAAAATCGCCTGCGACTCAATGCGCGACTCGCATATTTCACGCTATGCCTTCTTTACGGATGAAATGTACAGAAAGGCGATGAACAAGGCCTATATTATTTCAAATCTTGACAAGGCTCTTGCAGAGGGCTGGATAAAGGTCTATTATCAGCCGATAGTACGCGCAGCCAACGGCAGAGTCTGTGATGAAGAGGCTCTGGCGCGCTGGATCGACCCCGAAAAGGGCGTTATCATGCCCTTGGAGTTTATTCACGTTTTGGAAGAGGCAAAGCTTATCAACAAGCTTGACCTGTATGTTACCGAGCAGGTTCTTAAAAAAATAAAAAAGCAGCAAGAGGCGGGGCTTTACGTTGTCGGCGGATCCGTCAACTTTTCCCGCGTGGATTTTGATGTTTGCGACATTGTTGAGGAGGTTCGCAAGCGCGTTGACGCTGCGGGAGTCGAGCGTTCAAAGTTCAATATTGAGGTTACCGAAAGTACCGTAGGTAATGACTTTGAATACATGAAATCGCAGATAGAGCGGTTTCAGAAGCTTGGCTTCAAGGTTTGGATGGATGACTTCGGCAGCGGATACTCCACTCTTGATGTGCTGCAAAGTATTCACTTTGACCTGATAAAATTTGACATCCGCTTTATGAAAGAGTTTGCCACCAATTACAAGAGCAAGATCATTTTGACCGAGCTTATAAGAATGGCTGTTTCACTTGGCATAGATACGGTATGCGAGGGCGTTGAAACCGAAGAGCAGGCGGATTTCTTGCGCGAGGTGGGCTGCACAAAGCTTCAGGGCTTTCATTATTGCCATCCTATTCCCCTTGACAAAATTTTGGAAAGATATAAAAACGGCATGCAAATAGGCTTTGAAAATCCGGACGAATCCGATTATTATTCAGCTATCGGCAAAATCAACCTTTACGACCTTGCCGTTATGGCAAACGAGGACAAGGTTGCTTTCAGGCATTACTTCAATACACTTCCCATGGCTGTGCTTGAGGTCGATGATAAAGGTATTGCACTCACGCGATGCAATATGACTTATCGCGCTTTTACCAAAAATGTTGTTCACGCAAATCTGCGACCCAAGCTGATGTATGACGATGAGGATTATAACAGGGATTCCGAGATATTGAATGCTGTTAGAGACTGCGCGGATAACGGCGGTAAAAGAATCGTTGACGAAAAGTTTGCGGGCGGCACCTGTGCACACGTTTTTGTAAAACGGGTGGCTGTTAATCCCATAAAGAAAAATAAGGCTGTGGTTGTGGTTGTGCTGGCAATCGCGGATGATTATATAGGAACACAAGAGGTAGTTTAACATGCAATATTCCACCGTAAGTACAGTAGCTTTAGTTGTTCATATAATCATAAACTGGGACGTGCTAATAAACAAGGGATCATATGACAAGATAAAGCTGCGCAAAACATATCGCCGCTTCCTGTTTTCGGTAATGGCTTTTTATGTAATCGATATTCTTTGGGGAGTGCTGTTTGATTTGGGTTTTGACAATGCGCTGTTTGTCAACACCACGCTATTCTTTTTGACGATGATGGTGACTATATGGATTTGGACTCGGCTTGTTGTTTTATATCTGGGCACAAACACCATATACGGCAAGCTTTTGTCATATATCGGCACGGCTTTTTTGATTCTTGATATAATTGTTCTTGCCGTAAACTGTTTTGTTCCCATAATGTTTTGGATCGATGCGGACGGCTATCACACGGGCATCGCCCGTGATATCATATATTTAGCCCAAATGGCGCTGTTCTTTTTCACCGCTGTTTATACGCTGGTGGTCTCTATACGATCTCACGATAATGTCAAAATGAGACACCTGACGGTTTGCGCCTGCGGAGCAGGACTTACGATCATGATAGCCTTGCAGCTGTTCTTTCCCCTACTGCCTCTTTACTCGGCGGGTTATCTGTTTGCTATCTGTATTCTTCATTCCTTTGTTGTTGAGGGCGAAAAAAAGGATTACCGCAGTACACTCGACGAAATGATGCAGCGCGAAAAGCTTCAGGAGCGCGAGCTGGGTATGGCAAAGCTTATGATTTACACCGATCCTCTTACCGGTGCAAGAAGCAAACGCGCATATATTGAAGAGGAAGAGCGCATAGACAAAATGATACAGTCAGGCGCGGATGTAAAAGTAGGTTCGGTGGTGTTTGACCTTAATAACCTAAAAACCGTTAATGATACCTTGGGTCACGACACAGGCGACATGTACATACGAACCGCATGTATGCTTATAGGCGAGTTGTTTCGTCACAGTCCGGTTTTCAGAATAGGCGGCGATGAGTTTACCGTTGTGCTTGAGGATCAGGATTACGAAAACCGCCAAGCTTTGTTTACGGCTTTTAATATGGGAGTTAAGGAGAATCTGCGCACCAACGGCGTTGTTATAGCGTCGGGCATGGCGGATTATGACCCAAAAACAGACAAAAACTTCCGCGCTGTTTTTGAAAGAGCCGACGCAAAAATGTATGTGAGAAAAAGAGAACTGATACTAATATTCAATTAAACGCTTTAATAATCCACTCTCTGGCAGTAATGCTGGTAATGGTGTGTGCAGAGATACTGCGGATGGTATCACACAAGCGAT
>CADBWP010000051.1 GCA_902798365.1 uncultured Ruminococcus sp. | reverse complement strand
TATCGCTGACACCTCCCCTTAGCGCAGGGGAGGCTTTTGGCGTAGGCATATATGTAATGCGCATAACAGTCCCACGCCATAGTGATACAGTCGGGAACCAAACTCATCTCCCAAGCGAAGCTGTCTGCCCGACCGAAACTTTCAACTTTCAACTTTCAACTCTCAACTAAAATTTCCATTTTCCATTTTCAATTTTCAATTCAAACAATACCGTCGGGCACCAAACCCTTCTCCCAAGCAAAGCTATCTTCTCGACCTAAAAAATACCCAAAAAGGCAGGGTGAAAATTGTACAAAAATATCATATTGTGTTTGAGGTTTATGTGTGGTACAATGATAGTGTGTATAGTTAAAACACGAAAGGATGTATCTGTATGATTGTTAAGGACATTATAGAAATACTTGAGGGCGAGGTCATATGCGAGGGCGACCTTAACCAGGAGATAAAAACCGCCTGCGGCTCCGACATGATGAGCGACGTGCTGGCGTTTGTAAAGGATCAGTCCGTGCTGCTCACGGGGCTTGTCAATCCCCAGGTGGTTCGCACGGCAGAGATGATGGACATGGCGTGCATAGTATTCGTGCGCGGCAAGGTGCCCGACAAATCCATAATCGACCTTGCCGAGACCCGCGGCATTACCCTTATCAAAACCAGGTTCAGAATGTTCACCGCCTGCGGAAGGCTTTATGCTAACGGACTGTCGGGAGGAACCAAGGTATGAGCAACGCAATTCATCTTCACTACGACGTGTCGGGCGAGGATTTTACCCGCGCGGGCGAGGCGAGCGGCTCGGTAAAAAAGCGTCTTAAGGCGCTGGGCTATGACCCCGACGCCATTCGCCGCGTGGCAATTGCCATGTATGAGGCAGAGATAAACATGGTTATCCACGCCGACGGCGGCTTTTGCGAGGTGGATATTTACCCCGACAGGGTAGAGATTCTGCTCTCGGACAAGGGTCCCGGAATCCCCGACGTTGAAAAGGCGATGCAGGAGGGCTTTTCAACCGCTCCCGACAACGTGCGCAACCTGGGCTTCGGCGCGGGCATGGGACTTCCCAACATAAAAAAATACACCGACGAAATGAGGATCGAAACCACCATAGGCGTGGGAACGAATCTTTATCTGACCGTCAGGGTCTGATCATATCAACAAGCTTTTAAGGAGTGTTTATGAGCAAATATTTTCACTCGGTAGAGCTTGACGCGGACAGATGCTGCGGCTGCACCAACTGCCTTAAGCGGTGCCCGACCGAGGCGATAAGGGTGCACAACGGCAAGGCTAAAATACTGACGGAGCGCTGCATAGACTGCGGCGAATGCATACGAATCTGTCCGCATCACGCAAAAAACGCCACGGCAACCAAGCCGGAGGAAATAGAAAACTACAAATACACGGTCGCCATACCCGCGCCCTCGCTGTTCGGTCAGTTCAAGAACCTCGACAGCATAGACATCGTGCTTACGGGGCTTAAAAAGGTGGGCTTTGACGACGTGTTCGAGGTCAGCCGCGCCGCCGAGCTCGTAAGCGAGGCAACGCGCAAGCTCATCAAAGAGGACAGGCTCAACAAGCCCATAATCAGCTCTGCCTGTCCCGCGGTGGTAAGGCTTATCAAAATCCGCTTTCCCGAGCTGTGCAACAACGTCATGCCGCTGTTTGCGCCCATAGAGGTGGCGGCTCGCATAGCCAAGCGCGAGGCAGCCGAAAAAACGGGGCTTCCGCGCGAGGACATAGGCGTGTTCTTCATCACGCCCTGTCCCGCCAAGGTGACGGAGATACACTCGCCCAACTACACCGAAAAATCCGCCTGCGACGGCGCCATAGCCATATCAAAAATATATCCCGCGCTAACCCACGCCATGGATCACCTCACCGAGGTCGAGCCGTTGGGCAACTCGGGTCTGATGGGCATAGGCTGGGCTACCTCGGGCGGAGAATCCGCCGCAATGCTCGGCGACAAATACCTTGCCGCCGACGGCATAGAGAACGTCATCCGCGTGCTTGAGGAGCTTGAGGACGAGCACATACGCGGCGTCGATTTCATCGAGCTTAACGCCTGCTCGGGCGGCTGCGTGGGCGGCGTGCTCAACGTTGAAAACCCGTATGTGGCTCAGGCGCGCATACAAAACCTGCGCAAATTCCTGCCCGTGTCGCTCAATCACCTGGAGGACGGCGAGCTTGAAAGAATGTTGTGGGAGAACGAGCTGACCTATGACGCCGACATCTTCCGCCTTGACAAGGACATCTCAAAGGCGATGGACATGATGTCGCAGATGGAAAGAATAGCGTCGGGTCTTCCCGGGCTGGACTGCGGCTCCTGCGGCGCACCAACCTGCCGCGCCCTTGCCGAGGACATCGTGCGCGGAAAGGCAAAGGAGACCGACTGCATATTCAAGCTTAAGGCGAGGATACAAAACGTGTATGACCAGCTGTCGAATATTTAAGGCATAATACGCAAATAAAATCAAAGGCGAGATAAATATGACTGTAAAAAAACTTATCGAAGAGCTCAACCTAAAAACACTTGTAGAGGGCGACACCGACCGCGAGGTGACCGACTGCTACATAGGCGACCTGCTCAGCTGGGTAATGGGCAGGGCTCCCGCCGACAGCGCATGGCTGACGGTGATGGGCAACATCAACTCGATAGCCGTAGCCACCCTTGCAGACGTAAGCTGCATAATCCTGACCGAAAACGCCGCCCTCGACGCCAACGCAAGGGCAAAGGCTGAGATGCACGACGTAACCATTTTGCAGACAGAGGAGAACAGCTACCGCCTTGCGGTAAAGCTGAGCGGACTGCTTTAAGCGTGAAGTATTATTACGACCTGCACCTCCACTCGTGCCTGTCGCCCTGCGGCGACATGGACATGACCCCCAACAACCTTGTCAACATGGCAAAGCTGCTGGGGCTGGAGATCATCGCCCTGACCGACCACAACACCTCGCTCAACTGCGAGGCGGCAATGGCAGTCGGCAGGGAAATAGGGCTTACGGTCATCCCCGGCATGGAGCTCACCACCGCCGAGGATATTCATGCGGTGTGCCTTTTTCCAACGCTTGAACGCGCGCTGGACTGGAACGAATATGTTGACGCGCACCGCATAAAAATACGCAACCGCCCCGACATCTACGGCAGGCAGGTCATAATGAACCAAAACGACGAGGAAACGGGCGAGGCAGAGCACCTGCTGCTGCCTGCCACTCAGATAAGCATAATGAACGCATACGAGGCTGTGCGCGGCTTCGGCGGAGTGTGCTATCCCGCGCATATCGACCGCGACAGCCTGTCAATACTGTCGGTGCTGGGCGAGATAGACCCCGGCTGCGGCTTTACAACCGCCGAGCTCGCCGACATAAGCAGGCTGGCGGAGCTTAAGCGGCTTCACCCGATACTCGATTCCATGAAGATAATCACCTGCTCCGACGCGCATTACCTCGAAAACATGAGAGAGGCGCAGAATACCATAGACCTGCCCGAGCCCACGGCAGAGGCGGTCGTCCATTTTTTAGTGAATGGTGAATAGTGAATAGTTAGTTGAAAGTTGAGAGTTGAGAGTGGAAAATGGAAAATGGAAAATGGAAAATGGAAAATGGAGAGTTTGGTCGGGGAGATAGGTTTGCTTGAATTGAGAATTGAGAATGGAGAATTATTTAGTTGAGAGTGGAGAGTGGAGAGTGGAAAGTGGAAAATGGAAAATGGAAAATGGAAAATGGAAAGTTTTGGTCGAGGAGATAGGTTTTTCTTATGAGAAGTGTTTTGTGCCCGGTTGTATTAATATTGTGCGATTCTTTTTTATAGCACGTCAGGCTCCCCTGCGATAAGGGGATTTCCCTGTCAGGGTAATGTAGGCATCTTAACGTTTTTTGATAGCATATTAGGCTCCCCTGCGCTAAGGGGAGCTGTCGCAATACCGACCAAAGAGCAGAAAGGTTTTCGACCCCTCCGTCAGCTATCGCTGACACCTCCCCTTATCGCAGGGGAGGCTTTTTGGTGCAGACAGATATGATCTGTGCTTAAGTTGACGACATTTTCCCTAACAGGGAAATCTCCTTATCGCAGGGGAGGCTTTTGGCGTAGGCATATATGTAATGCACATAACAGATTCGCGCAATAATGATACAGTCGGGAACCAAACCCATCTCCCAAGCAAAGCTGTCTGCCCGACCGAAACTTTCAACTCTCCACTTTCCACTCTCCACTAAAATTTCCATTTTCCATTTTCAATTTTCAATTCAAACAATACAGTCGGGCACCAAACCCTTCTCCCAAGCAAACCTATCTGCCCGACCAAAACTCTCCACTAAAAATAAAAAGGGCGGAATCACTCCGCCCCTATTTGCTTATGAAAAAATATTACTCGGCAAAGCCGGATTCCACCAGAGCGGAAAGACCCTCTACCGCGTCTGTCTCGTCGGCTCCGTCGGCGATGATCTTGATTGTTGTGCCCCCGATGATGCCCAGTGAAAGTACGCCCAAAAGGCTCTTTGCGTTTACACGGCGCTCTTCCTTCTCAACCCAGACGGTGGCCTTGTACTCGTTTGCCTTCTGGATAAAGAAAGTAGCGGGACGCGCGTGGAGGCCTGCTTTGTTCTGAACTAATACTTCCTTAACATACATGTAAATACCCTCTTCTCTCGTCAATAAATTAGTATTTAAAGCCTGTAGCTGTTCTGCTTATCGTTAATATTATAATCATTTTTTTATGCGAGGTCAATACGCTATTTTATTTTCGTATTAAATTTCACTTGCCAAATAATTTGACTGCGGTTTATTGTGCAAATTTACGATGAAAAAAGCCGAAAACCGCCGCGCAGGCATGGGTTATGGCAAAATATTATCTATGATTTTTCGTTATTCAGCAGGTCGGGGCGCTTTTCAAGGGTCACCCTGCGGCTCATTTCGGCTCGCCATTTGTCTATGTTTGCGTGATGACCGCTCAGCAACACCTCGGGCACGGAGGCTCCGCGCCATTCGGCAGGCTTGGTGTATTGGGGATATTCGAGCAGCCCGTTGAAGTGGCTTTCCTCGGTGAAGCACTCGTTGTTTGTCAGCACGCCCGGCACCATGCGGCACAGCGCGTCGGTGAACACCATTGCCGGAAGCTCGCCGCCCGTCAGCACATAGTCGCCGATGGAGATCTCCTCGTCGATGAACGCGTCGATAAGCCGCTGATCCACTCCCTCGTAGTGACCGCAGAGCACGCAGACGTTTTCAAGCTCTGCAAGCTCGCGCAGCCTTTGCTGGGTGAGGGTCTTGCCCTGGGGCGACATATAGACAAAATGCGGGCGCGCGCCTGTCTGACGGCAGATGTCCTCAAAGCAAAGCGCTATGGGCTCCGCCTTCATCAGCATACCCATGCCGCCGCCGTAGGGCGAATCATCGACGCGGCGGTGCTTGTCAAAGGCAAAGTCGCGCAGCTGGTGGGTGAATATCCGCACCGCGCCGCTTTTTTGCGCCCTGCCGATTATGCTGTCGCCCAGCACGGGCTCGAACATCTCGGGGAACAAGGTTATTATGTCAATCCTCATCGTCAAATATTCCTTTCATGGGCGTGATGAGCACACAGCCGCCGTCGGGGTCGATTTTGCGCACCACCTCGTCGATAACGGGCGCAAGATAGGTTTTGCCGCCGTTTTTTATTTCATAAACGTCGTTGGCGCCCGTGCGCAGAACGTCGGATATTACGCCGTAGCTTTTGCCGCTGTCAAAATCGCGCACCTCGAGCCCGATAAGATCCTGAACAAAGTGAACGCCCTCGTCGAGGTTGACGTCGGCGCGGTCGATATAGACCGTTTTGCCGCGCAGCCGCTCCGCCGCCTCGATGGTATCGAC
The DNA here is from genome assembly GCA_902798365.1 of uncultured Ruminococcus sp. Classification (GTDB taxonomy): domain Bacteria; phylum Bacillota; class Clostridia; order Oscillospirales; family Acutalibacteraceae; genus Ruminococcoides. Next base: position 10,792 of record CADBWP010000051.1, on the reverse strand, counting down.
GCCCTTTATTTTGGTGAGGGTAATGTTTTTGTGGGGGCGGCTTTTGACGTCGATAAAGGTCTCGCCCCTGTCGTCGAGGTAGAGCCGCGAAAATGCGCAGAGAAATTCGGGAGAGTCGCACCACGGGTCGATCCTGACCTCGCCGCGTATGCCGTGGGTGCCCACGATTTTTCCGCTGTCCAAGAATTGTTTTTTCATATGTATCTCCGATTATGTTTTATTATATAACAGTTAACAGTTATTTTAATTCAACAATGGTAACGCCGTCCTCGCCCTCGCCAAAGGTGCCCAGACGCTGGCTTTTTACCGCCTTGTTGCGCCTGAGGGCAAGACCGACCTCGCGGCGCAGCACGCCCGTGCCCTTGCCGTGGATGACGGTGAGCTTTGACACGCCCGAAAGCACGGCGTTGTCTATCGCCTTTTCTACGCTTGACACCGCCTCAAAGGCTGTCTGACCGCGCACATCGACCTCGGTTTCGGGGCGAACGTCCATGCGGCTGGGCACGCTTCGGGATGATGCGAACTTGGGCTTGTTGGGCGCAAGCTTTGATTTGAGCAGGCGCAGGTTTTTTATATCGACCCTTGTTTTGATTATGCCCGCCTGAACAAGCACCTGACCGTCCTTGTTGGGCGGCGCGAGAACCGTTGCGTTTTTGTCTATGTCATAAATGAGCACCTCGTCGCCCACCTTGAGCGGACGCGGAAGCACATACTCCTCGGCGGGGGTGTTTTTGAGCTTTACGGGGTCGGCATGAGCCTCCATTTGGCTTATGTCGCGGCGCAGCTTTGAGCGTCCCTCGGCCGAGAGCTCCCTGTCGCGGCGAGCCCTTTCAAGCTCCTCGACAAGCGCGTCTGCCTGCGCACGGGTGCGCGACACTATCCGCTGTGCCTCCTGCTTTGCGCGTTCAAGCTCGCGCTCCGCGTCCTCCTTTGCGCGCTTAAGCTCGTTTTCCGCCTTTTGCTTTTCGGTGTTGGCAAGGGCGGTGAGGCGGTTGGCGTTTTCAACCTGTTTTTCAAGGCTGCGGCGCTGCTTTTCAAGCTTTTCAACAACGTCCTCAAACTGACGCGATTCGCTTGACACAAGCTCGCGGGCGCGATCCACAACGTCCGCCTCAAGCCCGAGACGCTTTGATATGGCAAAGGCGTTGCTCTTGCCCGGCACGCCGATAAGCAGGCGGTAGGTGGGCTTGAGCGTGGCTACGTCAAACTCGCAGCAGCCGTTTTCCACTCCCTCGGTGCGCAGGGCAAACTCCTTTAGCTCGGCATAGTGGGTGGTTGAGGCTATCTTTGCGCGGCGGCTGCGCAGCTTTTCAAGAATGGCAATGGCAAGCGCCGCGCCCTCTACGGGGTCGGTGCCCGCGCCAAGCTCGTCTATCAGGCAGAGCGAGCCCGCGTTGGCAAGCTTTATTATCTGTATTATATTTGTCATGTGCGCCGAAAAGGTTGAAAGCGACTGCTCTATGCTCTGCTCATCGCCTATATCGACAAGCACGCGGCTGAAAACGCTGAGCTCGCTGTTGTCGGCGCAGGGAACCAGCAGGCCGCACATTGCCATAAGGGTGAGCAGTCCCACGGTTTTGAGCGACACGGTTTTGCCGCCCGTGTTGGGTCCCGTGATGACAAGGGTGTCAAACTCCTTGCCGAGGGTGACGTCTATGGGCACGACCCTGTCCTTGGGAATAAGCGGATGGCGCGCCTGCTTAAGATTTATTTCGCCCCTGTCGTTTAGCTTGGGCTTGGCTGCGCGCATGGAGTAGGCGAGGTCTGCCTTGGCAAAGATCAGGTTGAGCTGAGTGAGGTTTTGATAGCTGCGGATTATGGCGTCGGCGAACTCGCCCGCGTTTGCCGAAAGCTCAAAGAGGATGCGCTCTATCTCCTCCTCCTCCTTGTTGCGCAGCATTTTTATGTCGTTGTTCGCCTGCACAACGCCCATGGGCTCGATGAACACCGTCTGTCCGCTTGCCGAGGTGTCGTGCACAAGCCCCGGAACGTTGTTGCGGCATTCGGCGCGGACGGGCACAACGTATCTGCCCTCGCGCTGGGTGACGATGGCGTCCTGCAAGTATTTTACGTACTTGGAGCTGTGGACGATCTTGTCGAGAACCTCGCGCGCCTTTGAGGAAGCGGTGCGTATCTTGCGGCGAATGTCCGACAAAGTTGAGCTCGCCTTGTCCGAGATCTCTTCCTCGCTGATTATGGCAGAGGTTATTTTCTCTTCAAGAAATTTATTTGAGATAAGACCGCTGAAATAGCTGTCGAGGGTGGTCTCTACCGAAGCAAAGCGCGAGTGCCACTCCTTGACCGTGCGGATAATGCGCAGGGTGTCGGCGACCTTCAGCAGCTCGCCCGCCGTAAGACAGCCGCCCGCCTCGGCGCGGCGAAGGTGACCGGCGCAGTTGACGGCTCCGCCGAAGGAAGGAGCGCCGAACCGCCCCGAAAGCGAAAGCGCGTCGTCGGTCTGCCGCAGCAGGTGCTCGGCTTTTTTCAGGTCGCGGCACGGCTCAAGACCGAGCGCAAGCTCGCGCGCGTCGGCAAGAGAGGTCAGCGCCGCGAGCCTTTCAAGTATTTTATTCAGTTCGAGTGTTGTGTAGTGTCTGTTCATAATCCTTAAGAAATGGTTTTATAAAAATCAAGTGTTTTAAATTCTTTTTCAAATCGGTATTTTAAGTAAGCCTCGGAGGCGGCGTTGAGCATTTTGAGCCCCTCGTCGGACAGGGCGAACGAAAACAGCTTGTCGTCGTCGGCATATACCGTGTGTCTGAGCGCGGTAAGAGCCGCCTCGCTCAGCGCGACCGCTCCGCTTTTTGCCTGTGCGCAGTCGCCGCACAGCAGGCTGCCCGTTTGGGGATAAAACCACATGACGGGCGCGGTGTAGGCTCCGCAGGAGCCGCACATCAGCAGGTTTGGCATGTAGCCTGCCAATGCCGCAAGGCGCATTTCAAGGCAGGGCTTTATAAGGTCGCCGCCGCGCTTGTCCTCCGAGAGCAGGTAAAGCGAGTTGAGCACAAGGCTGAGGTGCTTTTCGGCGTTCTGACCGCGCGGACACGCCGTGAGCGCAAGCTCGCAAAAATACTGCGCAAGGCACATTTTTTTCACGTCCTGTCTGAGCCTTGAAAAAATGCGGATGGTTTGCGCGTCGCCTATCGAGCAGCTGTCGCGCCCCTCGTGCACGGTCACGCGCGAATAGCTGAGAAGCGACAGAGCGGCGTATTTTTGGCTTTTGAGGCTTTTTGCGCCGCGTGCGAACGCCTTTATAACGCCGTGAGATTTGGTGAGCACATGCAAAAGCTTGTCCTGCTCGCCTATGCTCTGCTCTTTTATTATAAGACCCTCCGTGCGATACTTCATCGGTTCCTCCCATGCGCCCTTATGCAGACAGCCTAACGTTTTAACAGCACATCCGGCTCCCCTGCGCTAAGGGGAGCTGTCGCCGTAAGGCGACTGAGGGGTCGGAATCGCTTGGCTATCACCAAATGATGCCCAAGAGCAGAAAGGTTTTCGACCCCTCCGTCAGCTATCGCTGACACCTCCCCTTATCGCAGGGGAGGCTTTTGGTGCAGACAGATATGTTCTGTGCTTAAGTTGACGACATTGCCCCGAAAGATGACAGACTGTTCCCTCAGTCAAAATTGCGCTCGTCGTAGCCGAAGTTCTGCACGAGCTGTGCGCGGTTGCGCCAGTCCTCCTTGACCTTTACCCATGTCTGCAAAAACACCTTGCAGTCGAAAAAGCGCTCCATGTCCTGACGCGCGTAGGTGCTGATTTTTTTGAGCATCGCGCCGTTCTTTCCTATTATTATGCGCTTGTGGGTGTCACGCTCGCAGAACACGGTCGCCTCGATATCGAGGATTCCGTTGTCGCGGGTCTTCATCTTCTCGATGAGCACGGCGGTGCCGTGGGGTATCTCGCGGTCGCACAGGCGCAGTATCTTTTCGCGGATTATCTCGGCGGCGATTACCCTTTCGGGCTGGTCGGTGAGCGTGTCGTCGTCAAAGAAGTGACCGCCCTCGCTCGACTGCTTTTTAAGCTCGTCAAGCAGGTCGTCCATGCCGCTGCCGTCCTGTGCGCTGAGCGGCACCACGGCTTCAAAGTCATAGAGCTTTGAATAGGACAAAATCTGCTTCATCAGCGCGTCCTTTTCCTTTAGCATGTCGATCTTGTTTATCGCAAGTATCGCGGGCATGTCTATCGCCCTGAATTTTTCTATAAGCCCCAGCTCGGTATCGCCGGGCTCTCTGCCTGCCTCGACCACAAGCAGGCAGCAGTCAACGCCGCCCACGCTCTCGTTTACCGAGCGCACCATGTATTTGCCCAGGGTGTTTTTGGGTCTGTGCATTCCGGGGGTGTCAAAGAACACAAGCTGGTATTCCCCCTGAGTGAGCACGCCCGTTATGCGGTTGCGCGTCGTCTGCGGCTTTGACGATACTATTGCTATCTTCTGCCCGAGCAGGCGGTTGAGTATGGAGCTTTTGCCCACGTTGGGGCGGCCTACTATGGCGATAAAAGCGCTTTTGTCATTTTTGTTCATATGTTATCCTCACTAAAAAGGGGACACCTCGCCGCGTCCCCCTCATTTTGTTTTGTTGTTTCTGCCGGGACCCTTCCACACAAACCACACCGCGGCAGGCACGGAAAGGCACAACGGAACAAGGGCAACCGGATAAGCGGCAAAGAACTCCGCCGTTTTGCCCAATACCTCGGAGTTGAAAAAGAACACGACGCCCGTGACCGCCGCCGCTGCGGCGACCGTGAGCACCGCCCCTGCCGCCAGATCCTTGGCAAGCTTTACAAGCGGATGATAGTCGCGCGTGACAAGGTTGCACACGCTCTCAATAGCGGTGTTTATCATCTCGAGCGCCAGAACCGCCGCGATAAACAGCAGAAGAACCGCCCATTTTGCCGCGGAAAAGCCTGCTATGGCGGCAAACGCCGACACATACACCGCCGCGACGATGTGAAAGCGAAGGTGCGCCTCGGTGCGCACGGCCGTGCCTATGCCGACAAGCGCATAGCGAAAGCTTTGCAGCTGCTTTTTCATCCGTTACAGCTTATCTACGATATAGCTTGACGAAGCAGGCAGACCGAGCTGCTCCATGACAAGCTCCTCTTTTTCTCTCATTCTCACCTTTTCAAGCTTTTCCATGTGGTCATAGCCCAAAAGGTGGAGCACGCTGTGGGCGGTAAGGTAGCCGACCTCGCGCTGGAAGGTGTGTCCGAACAGCCTTGCCTGATCTCTCGCCTTTTCAACCGAGATAACAACGTCGCCCAGAATCTTGGCTCCCGTTTCGGGATCCGTATCATACACGCCGTTTTCGCCCATGGGAAAGGAGAGCACATCGGTCTCGATGTCCTTGTCGCGGTAATTTCTGTTCAGCTCTCTGATTCCCGCGTTGTCGGTAAAGGTAACGCTTATTTCGGCGGGACCCTCAAACTTTTCAAGCTGGAGCACCGCGTTGCAGCAGCGGCGCACAAGCATGCGAATGCCCGTGGGGATCTTTACCGTTTTTTGCTTGTTTGTAATTACAACCCTGATTTTGCCTGCCATTTAACCACCCTTTTCTGTATAGTAAATCAATTGAATCCCGTTTGATACCGCCCTGCGCTAACTGCGCTGACGTGCGTCGAATTTGGCGTAAGCCTTTATAATATCCTGAACAAGACGGTGGCGCACAACGTCCTTTTCGTCAAAGGTGCAGTTGCCTATGCCGTCGATGTTTTTTAAGATTTTGATGCAGTCCTTAAGACCGCTTTTTGCGCCGTTGGGCAGGTCTATCTGCGTTATGTCGCCCGTGATGACCATTTTTGAGTTGAAGCCCAGACGGGTGAGGAACATCTTCATCTGCTCGCGCGTGGTGTTCTGCGCCTCGTCAAGAATGATGAAGCTGTCGTCGAGGGTTCTGCCGCGCATATAGGCGAGCGGCGCGACCTCGATGTTTCCGCGCTCAACGTACTTGTGGTAGGTTTCGGCGCCCAGCATGTCAAACAGCGCGTCATACAGCGGACGAAGGTAGGGATCGACCTTGCTTTGCAGGTCGCCGGGCAAAAAGCCGAGCTTTTCGCCTGCCTCTACCGCGGGTCTGGTGAGGATGATGCGGTTGACCTCGTGGCTGCGGAACGCCGTGACCGCCATTGCCACCGCAAGATAGGTTTTGCCCGTGCCTGCGGGTCCCACGCCTATGGTGATGGTGTTGTCGGCTATCATGCGGCAGTAGCGCTTTTGACCGATGGTTTTGGGCTTTATGGGCTTGCCCTTTGCGGTTATGCATATGCAGTCGCCCGCAAGCTCCTCTATCTTCTCCTCGCTGCCGTCCTTGACAAGCGAGATGCAGTAGCGCACGTTCTGCTCGGACAGCGCCTCGCCCCTGCTGAGAAACTGCAAAAGGCTGTCGATGACCTTGCACGCCTTGGAGGCGTTTTCGGCGTCGCCGTCAACCTTGAGCTCGCTGTCGCGGCAGGTGATCCTCACGCTGAACTCTTTTTCTATAAGCTTGATGTTGCTGTCGAAGCTGCCGAACAGCGCGACGGCGTTTTCCATTCTGTCTATGTTTATTACTTGTTCCGTAAATGCTGCTCCAATCTGTTTATTCGGTATAATTATAACATATTTTTCGCGGTGTGAGCTAATAAAAATAGCAATTTTTACGCAAAATTGAAATTTTGTAAGTTGTGACAAAAAACCGCGTGTTTTTTTGCTGATTTTTTACTATCGTGAGCTGAAAACCACCTGTTTAGCCCTATATTGCTTGTGGATTTTTCACAAAAGAGGGAGTTTTTTAGGTCGGGAAGTTTTTTAGGTCGGGAAGTTTTTTAGGTCGGGAAGATAGGTTCGCTTGGGAGAAGGGTTTGGTGCCCGACGGTATTGTTTGAATTGAGAATTGAAAATGGAAAATGGAAATATTAGTGGAGAGTGGAAAGTGGAGAGTGGAGAGTTTTGGTCGAGATAGGTTCGCTTGGGCGAGAACTTCTGTTCCCGACTGTATCACTATTGCGCGGGTCTGTTTTGAAAGCACGTTAGGCTCCCCTGCGCTAAGGGGAGCTGTCGCCGTCAGCTATCGCTGACACCTCCCCTTATCGCAGGGGAGGCTTTTTGGTGCAGACAGATATGTTCTGTGCTTAAGTTGACGACATTGCCTTTTAGGGAAATCACCTTATCGCAGGGGAGGCTTTTGGCGTAGGCATATATGTAATGCGCATAACAGTCCCACGCCATAGTGATACAGTCGGGAACCAAACCCATCTCCCAAGCGAAGCTATCTGCCCGACCGAAACTTTCCACTCTCCACTTTCAACTTTCAACTAAAAACCCGGTCGGTAACCAAAGCTTTCTCACAAGAAAAACACATCTTCCGACCCAAAAGACTTGACAAACGGAATGTTATGTATTATAATAGCCGAGGCGTAAAGAGTTTTTCTTTACACTCATTCGGGAACAGGGAGCTGTATCCTATGGAAAAGAACGTTGAGGTCTCGCTTCTGCTCGACTTTTACGGCGAGCTGCTAAAGCCCGCCGTGCGGCAGACCGTTGACCTGTACTACAACGACGACCTGTCGCTTGCCGAGGCGGCGCAGCAGACGGGCATTACCCGTCAGGGCGTGCGCGACAGCATAAAGCGCGGCGAACAGCAGCTTTACGAGTACGAAAAAAAGCTTGGGCTTATGCGGCGCTTCAGGCAGCTTGAGGACGGGCTTGACGGCATTGCCGAAGCCGCGCGCGAGATTTGCCTGCGGTCGTCGGACGACAACATTACGGCGCTGGCGCAGGGCATTGCCGACGCGGCAGGCGCACTTAAGGAATAAGAGGTTTTTATGGCATTTGAAGGACTTGCGGATAAACTTAGCAAAGCGTTCAAAAAACTGAAAAACAAGGGCAAGCTCAGCGAGGCCGACGTTAAGGAGGCTATGCGCGAGGTGCGTCTGGCGCTTTTGGAGGCAGACGTAAACTACAAGGTTGCCAAGGACTTTACTAACAAGGTGACCGAGCGCGCCGTGGGACAGGACGTTATGGAAAGCCTGACCCCTGCGCAGATGGTCATTAAAATAGTTAACGAGGAGCTCACCTCGCTGATGGGCGGCGAAAACGCCCGTCTGGAGTTCGCCTCCAAGCCGCCCACGGTTATTATGATGTGCGGCTTGCAGGGCTCGGGTAAAACCACCCACACGGCAAAGCTCGCCAAAATGCTCAAGGCGCAGAACCACCGACCGCTGCTGGCGGCGTGCGACATCTACCGCCCCGCGGCTATAGACCAGCTTAAGGTGGTTGGCGAAAAGGCAGGCGTGCCCGTGTTTGAGATGGGCACCGAAAACCCCGTTAAAATCGCCCGTCAGGCGGTTCGCCACGCAAGAGACTACGGCAACGACGTTGTTATTCTTGATACCGCCGGCCGTCTGCACATCGACGAAAAGCTGATGAACGAGCTTAAGGAGATAAAGGCGGAGGTCGATCCCAAGGAGATTCTGCTTGTTATAGACTCCATGACGGGTCAGGACGCGGTAAATGTGGCAAAAAGCTTTAACGAGCTGCTCGAGGTCACGGGCGTTATCCTCACCAAGCTGGACGGCGACACCAGAGGCGGCGCCGCGCTGTCGGTAAAGGCGGTCACGGGCAAGCCCATCAAGTTTGCCGGCACGGGCGAAAAGCTTGACGACCTTGAGGTGTTCCACCCCGACCGCATGGCAAGCCGTATTTTGGGAATGGGCGACGTGCTGACGCTTATTGAGGACGCTCAGAGCAAGCTCGACCAGAAAAAGGCAGAGGAAATGGCCGAGAAGATCATGCGCAACAAGTTTGACTTTAACGACCTGCTCGACCAGTTCGGTCAGATAAAAAAGATGGGTCCGCTCAAGGGCATACTCTCAAAGCTTCCGGGCATCGGCAAGCAGCTTGACGACGTTGACATAAACGACCGCCAGATTGACTGGCTGCAGGCGATAATTTTGTCTATGACCCCCGAGGAGCGCAGCAACCCGTCGCTGCTCAACCCCTCGCGCAAGCGCAGGATAGCGGCGGGCTCGGGCAGAACCGTTGAAGAGGTAAACCGCCTTATCAAGCAGCTTGAACAGATGCAGAAGATGATAAAGCAGATGAACGGCAAGGGCAAAAAGGGCAAGCGCAAAAGAAAAATGCTTCCCGGTCTGGGCGGTATGCCGCTCGACGGCATGGGCAACATGGGCGGCATGGGCGGCTCCGGCGGAAACATGCCCTTCTAAAATGTCATTCAACCAAGTACTTTGGTGAATATATAAACTATTAAAAAATATTTTTATGAGGTGTAATTATGGCAGTAAAAATCAGACTCAGAAGAATGGGCTCAAAGAAGGCTCCCTACTACAGAGTAGTTGTAGCGGATTCAAGATACCCCAGAAACGGCCGCTTTATTGAGGAAGTGGGCACATACGACATCCTTAAGAACCCCTCGGAGTTCAAGGTTGACGCAGAGGCAGTAAAGAAGTGGATCGCAAACGGCGCACAGCCCACCGATACCGTTAAGGCTCTGCTTAAGAAGAACGGCGTCATCGAATAATTTCGGAGGTCGGTTCACATGCAGGAATTACTTGAAATCATCGCCAAGGGTCTTGTTGACGATCCCTCTTCGGTAAGAATTGACCGCGACGAGCCCCGCGAGGACGGCACCGTTGTGTATCACATTCACGTTGCCGAGCCCGACATGGGCAGGATCATCGGCAAGCAGGGCAGGATCGCAAAGGCTATACGCACCATTGCCCGCACCGCAGCTGTGAGAAAAGAAGAAAAAATTATGGTTGAGATCGACTGATCGCACCAAAGCAAAGCCCCGGAGGCACGATTTTGTGTCTCCGGGGTTTTTCGCTTTTTTATTTCTTTGCCAGCGCGCGCTCAAGCCAGATGTCGGCTATGTCCATAGCCAGGAAAAGTCCGTTTTTCTCGCTGGACTTTACAAGCTGCTTGCGCGGCGAAAGGTAGGGGTCGGTAGCCATAAGCTGAACCGTCACCTTGTCGGCGATCTCTGCTCCGCCGACCTCTTTTTTTGATTTTATCTGCATTCTTATAACATACGGCTCCTCCATGCTGCCGTAGTATATTTCGTCGCCGCAGCGAACCAGAGGGCGACCCTTATAGGTGGAAAACTCCTGCTTGCTGTCTGCCACAAGACATCATCCTTTCAAAAATTATACGTTAAGGTATGACTTTACAAGTGCTTCAAGTAAGTCGTCGCGGTCGATTTTGCTTATGATATTGCGCGCGTTGTTGTAGGTTGTGATGTAGGTGGGATCCTCGCTGAGGATATATCCCACTATCTGGTTTATGGGGTTGTAGCCCTTTTGCCTCAGCGCGTCATAAACGACGGTGAGCCCCGCCTTTATCTGGTCATCCTTTTCCTCGCCGAGCGAAAATATCATTGTCTTGTCTAACATACCGAAACACCTCCCAAGTATCTGTTGATATATTATAGTACATTTTGTGAAAAATAGCAAGGTTTTTTTTAGTGAACGGTGAATGGTGAATAGTTAGTTGAGAGTGGAGAGTGGAGAGTGGAGAGTTTTGGTCGAGGAGATAGGTTTTTCTTATGAGAAGTGTTTTGTGCCCGGTTGTATTAATATTGTGCGATTCTTTTTTATAGCACGTTAGGCTCCCCTGCGCTAAGGGGAGCTGTCGCCGTGAGGCGACTGAGGGGTCGGAAACGTTTGGCAATTACCAAATACCGACCAAAGAGCAGAAAGGTTTTCGACCCCTCCGTCAGCTATCGCTGACACCTCCCCTTATCGCAGGGGAGGCTTTTTGGTACAGATAGATATGTTCTGTGCTTAAGTTGAC
>CADBWP010000050.1 GCA_902798365.1 uncultured Ruminococcus sp. | reverse complement strand
TGGCTAGAGCATTCGGTTCATACCCGAAGTGTCGTAGGTTCAAGTCCTATTTCCGCTACCATACGGCCCGGTGGTCAAGCGGTTAAGACACCGCCCTTTCACGGCGGTAACACGAGTTCGATTCTCGTCCGGGTCACCATTTCGCCCCTTACTGCGAGTGAGGGGCGAAATTCTTAAATGTCAGCCGGTGTGGTGGAACAGGCAGACACAAGGGACTTAAAATCCCTCGAAGTAAAATTCGTACCGGTTCAAGTCCGGTCACCGGCACCAAAAAGAGCAGTTGTCACGCTGCTCTTTTTCTTTTGGTTGAAATTCAAAACTATTTTGCAACACATGCCCGTCGGAGAATAACACAAAACGATTGTTTTTTTTTAGGTGAGTGTGCTACAATATGATAAACGGAGGTGTTACCATGATGTACCCGTATCTTACCCTTGACGATGAAACCGAGATCGTTCATTCCGAAATGCTTGAAAACAATATTGTCAAGGTATATATTGAAAAGCCCGACGAAAAGGACGGGTTTCACTATGCAAGCTGTTTTCTGCCCAAATATGAATGGAAGGACGTTTTCGGCTTTTCCGAAGATGAGATAAAGGCTTTTCAGACGATCATTGAAAACAACGCCCATTTGATTATTGAGCTCTCGCAAAACGGAGGTTTTGACAATGCCTCAGGTTTTTAAGATAGGGTATTTCTGCTGATTTAAGCCGGTTATAAACCCAAAAAGAGCAGTTGTCACGCTGCTCTTTTTTTTGGTTTATTCACTTTAAAAAGCCCGACCTCCGATTATCAGATTTTTGGTCTGACCTTCGGAGGTCGGGTCATTATGTATTTATTTTATATACGAAATGCCTGATACCGCCGTTGGCGGCGTTTTTGCTTACTATGCGCCGAGAATCACGTCATATTCCGCAAGATACCTTTGCAGGTGGGTGACGTCGTCTATGGTCACCATGCCGTCGCCGTTAACGTCGGCAGCGGCAAGCTGTCTGTCGCTCAGATCCGTATATTCGGCAATGTAGCGCTGAAGGACCGTGGCGTCGTTAACATCCACTCTGCCGTCGCCGTCAAGGTCGCCGTACATTATCGGAACGTGCTGCGCGGGAATTACCTCCTGCTCAAGCAGCCAGTCGCCGCAGCGTGAGCATTGAACGCCTGCTGTCATGCCGTCCTCGCTTTCGGTAGCGGGCACGCCCTCAACCACGTGATAATCGTGACCCAACGGGGAGATGTACATTCCTTCGCGGATGATCTCGCCGCAGATGTCGCAATGCGCTCCGTCGCTGTAGCCCGACTCCGTGCAGGTTGCGGGATAGCCGTGATCTATTATTACATTATGTCCGTATGCCGGAATGATCTGCTGTTCGTTGATGATCATGCCGCAGTTCTCGCAATGCGAGCCGTCGGTCAGTCCGCTTTGGGTGCAGGTGGGGGGATAGCCCCAATCGCTGACCTCGGAGTGTCCTGTCGGGTAAATCTCGTATGAAGATACAAGAACCTCGCCGCAGATGTCGCAATGCGCTCCGTCGCTGCAGCCCGACTCCGTGCAGGTTGCGGGATAGCCGTGATCTATTATTACATTATGTCCGATAGCCGGAATGATCTGCTGCTCCTGCATTATTTCGCCGCAGACTTCGCACCGGCGTCCGTCCGTGCGACCCTCGTATGTGCAGGTGGCAGGATAGCCGTAATCATAAACCTCGCGGTGTCCGTCGGCAGGAATATAATACTGCTCTCTGAAAATATAACCGCATTTTTCGCAATGGGAGCCCTCGGTCAGTCCGCTTTGGGTGCAGGTGGGGGCTACAAATTCGTCAATTACCTCGTTATGCCCTGTGGGATAGAGATCCTGAGTGGGAACAAGTATCTCGCCGCACTCGTCGCAATGAACGCCTGCGGTGCGGCCGTAGCTTTCGCAGCCGGGCGCGATCGCTTCGTCAAGGACTGCGTGATGACCGTAACGCGGAATTATCTCCGCCTCCTCAAGGGTCTCGCCGCATTCGTCGCAGTATATCCTGTTGGTGCGTCCGTTTTGCGTGCAGGTGGCAGGATAGCCGTATTCGGTAACCGGGTGATGGCCGTGGGCGTAGATAACGTCAGCCTCTTGCAGGGTCTCGCCGCAAATTTCGCAATAAACCCTTGTGCCGCGTCCGTCCTCGGTGCAGGTGGCAGGACGACCGTAATCATAAACCACGCTGTGTCCGGTAGCCGGAATTTCATACTGTTCTCTGAATATATAGCCGCAGTATTCGCAATGCGAGCCCTCGGTCAGTCCGCTTTGGGTGCAGGTGGGGGCTACGTATTCGTCAATCACTTCGTTATGTCCGGTGGGATAAAGAACCTGAGTGGGAACAAGTATCTCGCCGCACTCGTCGCAATGAACGCCTGCGGTGTGGCCGTAGCTTTCGCAGCCGGGGGCTACCGCTTCGTCAAGGACTTCTCTGTGGCCGAGACGCGGAATGATCTCTCCTCCGTACAGGGTCTCGCCGCAATCACGGCAGTATGTTCTGTCGGTGCGTCCGTTTTCCGTGCAGGTAGCAGGATAGCCGTACTCTGTTTCCGTGCTGTGACCGCGGGCAGGATAAACGTCCGCCTCCTGAATGGTCTCGCCGCACATAACACAGTATATCCTTGTGCCGCGTCCGTCCTCGGTGCAGGTGGCGGGATGACCGTAATCATAAACCACGCTGTGTCCGGTAGCCGGAATTTCATACTGCTCTCTGAATATATAACCGCAGTTTTCGCAATGCGAGCCCTCGGTCAGTCCGCTTTGGGTGCAGGTGGGGGCTCTGTACTCGTCGATGACCTCGCGGTGTCCCGTAGGATAGAGTATCTGAGGGGAAATGATTATTTCGCCGCACTCCTCACAATGAACGCCTGCGGTGTGGCCGTAGCTTTCGCAGCCGCAATCACGGCAGTATGTTCTGTCGGTGCGTCCGTTTTCCGTGCAGGTAGCAGGATAGCCGTACTCTGTTTCCGTGCTGTGACCGCGGGCAGGATAAACATCCGCCTCCTGAATGGTCTCGCCGCACATAACACAGTATATCCTTGTGCCGCGTCCGTCCTCGGTGCAGGTGGGGGGATAACCGTAATCGTATTCTATGCTGTGTCCGGCGGCATAAACTACCATCTGCTCTCTGATAATCTACCGCAGTTTGAGCAATGGGAGCCCTCGGTCACGCCGTTCTCGGTGCATGTGGGCTGCCTGCTCTCGTCAATAACCTCGTTGTGTCCCGTGGGGGGTATCTCCTGAGGTGCAAGAAGCACCTGTGAGCAGACGCTGCAATAAATGCCCACGGTGTGTCCGGGCTGAGTACAGCCGGCAGGCACGGCATCGTCAACCACAAGGCTGTGCCCCGTGGCGGGAATGACCTGCTGCTCAACTATCACCGCATCGCAGTACGGGCAGCGCTGACCCTCCGTAAGACCTGTCATTGTGCAGCTCGGCTCAACGCGATCGACATAAACGATCATGTGGTCGGGAATGTAAGTGTTGCATTGCGGACAAATCATACTTCCGACCGCTTCGCTGCCTGCTTTATCGTGCGTGTGAATGTGCAGCTCACCGCTTGCTTCGGTAACCTCCGCCGCACCGGGCGACGGCTCGTCGGGTGTGGAATCACCCGTACCGAAAACCTGTGCCGCTTCATCTATTGTCGCCGCAGCTGCCGATAACGGCACAGCCGCGATCAGCATAACGGCAGAAAGAAAAACGGCAAGTGTTTTTTTGAACATAGCTTTCATCTGTTTGCCTCCTTTACCTATATTTATATAGACACCAATATTTTACCATATTATCAGACAAAGGGCAATCCAAACATTTCGGCTGTTTTTTGGCAATATTGCACAACGGGCGCCGGTGGGCGCTTTCTCCGCCTTTGCGCCGGTGGGTCATAACGCGGGCTTCGAGGTAACCTTATACGCAAACGTCAGGTGCGCGGAAAAAGTGCCCACCGGCACACGGCGGGGCGGAACGCGGGCTGTAAGGTAACCTTTCACGCAAACGTCAGGTGCGCGGAAAAAGTGCCCACCGGCACAAGTCGGGAAGAAAGCCCCTCGCCAAAGCGAAGCCTTTCTTCCCGACCTGTCAGTTAGTTATTTAATTTGCTTTTGACAATCAGCCAACAAGGATGGTTGCCGTTACGCCGTCGGCGTCAAAGGTGTGCAGACCTGCCTCGAGAATACCGCTTATAGATCGCGCCGTTCTGCTTTACAAAATAAACCTTGTCATTGTACAAAACAAGACCCTTGCCCTTTACGAGCACGTTGTTCTCGTAGTAGTAGCCGTTGATTACGCCGTTCTTTATTATCATCTTGCCGTCGGCGTCAAAGTCGTAGGTGCCTGCCGGTGCAAGACCGTTTGCCTTTGCTTCCGAAACAATAAGGCTGCTGTTCTTATACACAGAGCCGTTCTGCTTTACAAAGTAGATGTCGCCATCGACCTCAACCAGACCCTTGCCCTTGATTATCTGATTGCTCTCGTAGTAGAAGCCGTCGATTATGCCGTTGAGAGGCGGTATCATCTTGCCGTCGGCGTCAAAGCTGTACAGGCCGGCAGGCGCAAGGCCGTTGGTCTTGGCTTCGGGAACGATGAGCTCCGCGTTCTTATATATAGCGCCGTTAAGCTTTACATAGTAATAATCGCCCTCAAACTCAACAAGACCTACGCCCTTTGTAAGCATGCCGTCGATGTAATACTTGCCGTCGATGATCTCATATACGGGCTTTGGAGTCGCTTCAAAGGTCGCGGTGTAGGTGACGTCGGCGGTCACAGCGGGAAGCTCGGCGCCCAGAGCGTAGAAGTTGCTGTCGCCGTCAGTCCAGCCCGTGAACTCGTAGGTAAAGTCGTCGTCCTCGTCTCTGGTGAGATTCTCGTAGGGGCTCTCGGGAGCTTCGCCTTCTTCCACTTCGGTATAACCGAGCTCTGTGCCGTCCCAGTCGTTCCACGTTACCCTGTAGGTGGCGGGAGCCTTCGGGATAGCGTCAAAGGTCGCGGTGTAGGTGATGTCGCCTGTGACAGCCGGGAGCGTATCGGTTGCGCCGTAGGTGTTGGTGCCGTCAGTCCAGCCGGTGAAGGTGTAGGTGTACTGCTCGTCCTCTGCCTTGGTGGGTTCATCACCTGTGTAGGACGGAGTTGCGCCGTCCTCTACCTCGTCGGTAGCAAGCACGGTGTCGCCGTTCTTCCATGTAATGGTGTGGGTCGCGGGAGCGACGCTCTTAAGTGTGAACACGATGGACTGAATGCCGTATATAGCACCTGAGAAAGTTACTTCTGATGATTCACCTGTCCATGTAACTGTATATGTATTATACCACTCTTCATCCCATTCATCATAATAACTGCCGGTTTGCGCAACTGTGGCACCGGGGAAATTAAGGGAATTAACATAACTACAATCCTTGAGTTCAATCTTGGTGAATACCGATCCTTCGGGTGCCGTAAAGGTGCCGCTGCCTCTTCCCGCATAGAAATTACGGCCCACATGGTAATTACCTGATGTCGTAGTAAGGGTAACTCCACCTGATGACATTCCGCCGCTGGTGGTAAAGCTATTCCATGTGACGGTGCTTGTTTCTTCTGCCGCACTCGCCGTGAACGGAACCACAGCGAACACGCTGAGTACCATCAGTATTGATAATAATATACTGACGGGTTTTTTTATTGTTTTAATCATTTTATAGTCCTCCTTTAATATTTTGAGAATAAATATAACATTGCTTACTTGGGTCTGTCCGCTGACCGTGTATCCTTTGCAATACCGGACATGCCGAACAAATAAACAAATAGTTACCGAAAGATGTTGCTTGGGGACGGTGATAAGGTGTTAACCGCCCGGGTGACGGTCTTTCGTCATACTCTATATAAATTTAGCTATATTATAACAGAAAAGCAACAAAAAAGCAATGGGGGTTACCGGAATGGTAACCCTTTTTTTAAAATTTTTGCCCTTTGGGGTGGTATTCACAAAAAAGCCTTTCTGCAACGGCGGGGCGGAACGCGGGCTGTAAGGTAACCTTTCACGCAAACGTCAGGTGCGCCGAAAAAGTGCCCACCGGCACACGGCGGGTCATAACGCGGGCTTCGAGGTAACCTTATACGCAAACGTCAGGTGCGCCGAAAAAGTGCCCACCGGCACGCGGATTGTTTGTCGCCGAGGGGGATCTCTCGACTATTTCCTATCGGAAATTATACTTCGCAAACCGCTCGAGATGACAGCGCCCCAAAAACTCTCAACTCTCAGCTCTCCACTCTCTTCTCTCAACAAAAATCCCCGCCCAGATCCTGAGCGGGGGATTGTTTTACAATGCTTATATATGCCGCCTATCCGGCTGCTTTTGTTGTTTCGGTCTGCTGCGGCGCCGTTGTTTGCGGCTCGGTCGCGGTTTCGTCCGTGTCCGAATCGTAAAGCGGATTTACGGCGTCCTCGGCAAGCTCGTCCGGGTAGTTTTTGCCGTCGTTCAAATACTGGATGTTTATTTCGGAGTCGCCTGCCTTGTTCATCAGCCTGCCGTCCTTTGAGGAGTAAAATTCGTTTTCATCGGAAACGACAAAGCTCTTGACGTTCCAGCCCGAAAAGACCTGATCGCCTATCCAGGTGACGCCCTTGCCTATCTTTACCTCGTCAAGCGATTTTGAGTTGCGGTAAAACAGAATGTCTATAAAGAACGCGTCGTGACCGATGTACTCTACGCTGTCGGGTATTTCTATCTTCTTCAGCTTTGAGTTGGCGGCAAAGGCAAAGTCGCCTATCTTCTTTACGGTGCCCGAGATGGTGACCTCGTGCAGAGAGGTGTCGGTGCCGTTGAAGGACAGATCGTCAGACATGTTGTATATATAGGTATCGAGCGCGAACGCGTATGGCGCGATCTCCTCAACGCCCTCGGGAACCGTATAGCTGTTTGAGCCGGTATAGGTGTAGTTGAGCAGAGTTTTGCCGTCCTTGGTGAACAGCACGCCGCCGTCGAACTTGTAATTCGCGTTTTCGCCCTTGAACGAAACGCCCTGAGCAAAGTACGAATAGCTGAACGCGCCCATTCCTATCGACTTTATGCCGGTCGGAAGCTCAAGCTTTGTTACCGAGCTGCAATGCGAAAAGGCGTGGTTGCCTATGGTTTCAAGGCTGTCGGGCAGGACGATCTCTTCAAAGCTGCTGTTTGCAAGCGCGCCCTCGCCAAGCTTTTTCATGCCGTCGGGCAGGGTTATCTTTTTGATTTTTGAGCCCTCAAAGGCGTGGAACGAGATCGAGGTGTTCGGGTTCTCGATAACTATTTCGTCCATCTGCTCATACAGCGTCTTGAAATCGCTGTCGTAGGAGGAAAACGCTCCGTTCGCTATCTGAGTTACCTCTGCGCCGTTGACGGTTTTGGGAATAGTTATCTTGCTGTCGCTTCCCTTGTAGCTTTTTACCGTTGCGCCGTCGGTGTATATCTCATAGGTGAGCTCGCCCTTTTCGGTTTTCTGAACATAGGTCTCGGTGTGGCTTTGGTTCTTTATCTCTACAAGGTCGGAGCAATAAACCTGATCGTGAACGTCCCTGACGTTTATCTGGATGTAAAAATCCTCGGTCAGACCGCTCTCGCTCATTTTTACGCGCTTGATCGAAAGATCCTCGTTAAGATAGACCGCGCTTACGCCCGAGATCTGCTTTTCCTCCCATTCGGTGTAGGGCAAAAGCTTGTTGTCGTCGCTGTACTTGGGAATATAGTCCGAGTACGAAAAGCCGAACAGCGGCCACTTTTCGTCGTCGAGAGAGTGCTTGTTGCCGCCGGTTATCTCCTCGGCGGGAATATCAATTGATTTTATGGTCAGCTCGGGATTGTCCTTTTCAGCCCTGAGCTTCATCAACACCGCTTCCATAGCGCCGGCGGGCTGATATTGCATGGTGGCATATACCCTTGACCGGGTGGAAACATAGTTTGTTTCGTTTTCGTCGCGGCTTGTTTCGCGCACGGGGAAGTAATCCAAAAATTCGCCGTCGGTAAACTCTATTATCTCGGCGTCGCGGCTTACGGTTATCAGCCCCTTGTCGTCGGGGGTGACCGCGCAGTTTTCTATGATGGGAACATAGCCCGAGGTGTCAAAGCGGTCTTTAACGAACACGGTGTAGCTCGCCTCGGAATAATCCGCAAGCTGCTCGGCGGTGAGCTGCAACGTAACGCTGTCGGTCTCCTGCTTTGCCTGCTCAAGCGCCTGGGGAACCACGCTTATGCGGTATTCGCCGTCCGAGGTCTCAAGCAGCGAGTCGCCCAGCCATCTGCCCGTAAAGTTGCTCATATAAGTCGAGTAGCCCTCGCAGGGGGAGATTTTGCCTATGTAGGAATTGCCGCCCACATAAGAGAACATCTCGTCGCCCTCATAGGGGTAATACAGCGAAACTCCGCTTGCATAATACAGGTTGGAGCGGTTATACACTATCATTTCGTCGAGCGCCGCCTCAAGCTCCGTCGCCTTGCTGCCGTAATTCTTCTCGGAGTTTTCGGCAAGGTCGCCCAGATCGACCATGTCGTAGTTCCAGCCTCTTTCGTCAAGGGGCATTTCGCCGAAGGTGTGGTATTTGGCGCGCTCGCGCGCAAGGGTGTTGAAGCTGCCGCTCTCGAGCGAGGCGTTCATGTCAAAAAACAGCGCGTCAAGCTTGCTTACCACGTTGTCCGTTTTGGAAAGATCCATGCACGAAAGCGTAAGGTCGGGGTTGCGCGCAAAGCTTGCAAAGCTTTCGTAGTAGCTGCAATAGGAGTCTATCAGCTTTTTTGACAGCCCGGGTGTGTCGTCTGCCGAGGCAAGTTCCTTTATAAAGGAATAGTTCCAGCCCAGTCCGGGCTCCGACTCCTGAGAGGCTATCATATAGTCGGCGTTGTCCTTTACGGCGTTGGCTATCTCTATTGACGACATAAGACAGGCGTCAAAGCCGAGCCAGTCAAGCTTTTTTCCGCCGTGGAAGGGCGAATCGTCAAGCGCCTTTTTAAGCTCTGCCAGGGTTAGGTTGTCGCCCAAAAACAGCTCGTCCATGCCGAAGCCTATGTTGGGACCCGCGCCGTGGTTCCAGCAGACCAGACCGTAGCGGTCGGCAGGATAGTTTTTTTCGGAGTAGCTGAGAAAGCCCGAAAGCGTGGCAGAGTCTCCCATGTTGTTGAGGGAGCTGCTTTTATCCACGGTTCTCATTTGCAGGCTGCCCGAAGGCGATTGTTCAAGATGCTGTATTGTATTGCAGTTGTTGGGAATGTCGCAGTACCAGGTCTCGGCGCCGCCGGTATATACGAGCACGTTCACCTTTGAGGTATCCACGCCGCTCGACATCATCTCTCTGAAATCTATCGAGGCAAACTGCGATTCGCTCTCAAGGTTTGAGCCGCACATGTATATCATCAGCGTGTAGTTCTTCTTATCCTTAAAGGCGTTGCTTCCCAGCACCGGGATAAGTATGCCTATGAGCAGGCAGCACACCAGCGCAACGGATATAAGCGCAATCAGCTTGCCCTTGCCCTTTTTTGGCGGCTGAACGGGGGTGATGACCGGCGTGTTCTGCCTTTGGTCAAAATACTGCTGATAGTTGAACCCGTATTGCTGATTATTCTGCTGCGGATAACCCTGCTGCTGGTAATTCTGCTGCTGATAGTTTTGCTGCTGATAGTTCTGCTGCTGATAGTTTTGCTGCTGATAGTTTTGTTGAGGATAGCTTGGCTGTTGCCGGCTCTGCTGCTGCGCGGCAAGCGGATTGCCGCATTTCTGACAGAACTTGGATGTATCCTTGTTTTGGGCTCCGCATTTTGGACAAAGCATGGCAGCCTCCCGAATCAGTCGATGATGGAATTGATAAGTCCGCCCTTGGCGATAATGTTCTGGATAAACTCGGGGAACGGCTCTGCCTGATAGGTTTTTCCGGTGTTTTCAACGGTGATGACGCCCGTGTCAAAGTTTACGCTTACGGTGTCGCCGTCCTTTATCTCCTTTGCCGCCTCGTCACACTCCAGAATAGGCAGTCCTATGTTTATTGAGTTGCGGTAAAAAATGCGCGCAAAGGTCGAGGCGATAACGCAGGAAATGCCGCTCGCCTTTATGGCTATGGGCGCGTGCTCGCGCGAGGAGCCGCAGCCGAAGTTCTTCTCGGCGACCATGATGTCGCCCTCGGCAACCTTGTTTACAAAGTCCTTGTCTATGTCCTCCATGCAATGCGCCGCAAGCTCCTTGTGAGAGGCGGTATTGAGGTAGCGCGCGGGAATTATAACGTCGGTGTCAACGTTGTCGCCGAATTTATGTACTCTGCCTTTTGCAATCATTGTTGTTCCTCCTTACACTTTCTCGGGGTCGGTTATATAGCCTGCAACCGCGCTTGCCGCAGCTACGGCAGGGCTTGCAAGATAAACCTCGCTGTCAACGTGACCCATTCTGCCTACAAAGTTGCGGTTGGTGGTTGAAACCGCCTTTTCGCCTGCCGCAAGTATGCCCATGTGGCCGCCCAGACAGGGACCGCAGGTGGGTGTGGAAACCACCGCGCCGGCGTTTACAAAGATGTCGAACAGACCCTCGTGCATAGCCTGCAGCCATATGCTTTGGGTACCGGGAATGATTATGCAGCGAACGCCCCCGGCGATCTTCTTATCCTTTAATATGCCTGCCGCGGCTCTCAGGTCGGAGATCCTGCCGTTTGTGCAGCTTCCTATAACGCACTGGTCTATCTTTACCTCGCCCTCGGCTATCTCGTCAACGGTTTTGGTGTTTTCGGGAAGATGGGGGAACGAAACGGTGGGACGCAGCGTGCTCAGATCTATGGTGTATTCCTCGTCGTACTCGGCGTCGGGGTCGGCGGTGTATTCGACGGGCGTGCCCTGATACCTGCCGTTGCAGTACTCGCGGGTGATGTCGTCAACCGGGAAGATGCCGTTCTTTGCGCCTGCCTCTATTGCCATGTTGGCAATGCAGAGCCTGTCGTCGATGTTGAGATATTTAAGTCCCTCGCCTGCAAACTCCATCGACTTGTACAATGCGCCGTCAACGCCTATTTTGCCGATGATGTGAAGGATAACGTCCTTGCCGCTGACATAGCCTTGGGGCTTGCCCACTATGTTGAACTTGATGGCGGAGGGAACCTTGAACCACGCCTTGCCGCTTATCATACCTGCCGCCATGTCGGTGGAGCCAACGCCTGTTGAAAAGGCTCCCAATGCGCCGTAGGTGCAGGTGTGGGAGTCTGCGCCTATGCACAGGCAGCCGGGACCCACAAGACCTTTTTCGGGAAGAAGGGCGTGCTCTATGCCCATCATGCCCACGTCCATATAGTTTTTGATGTCGTACTTGTCGGCAAAGGCTCTGGTCTGCTTTACAAGCGTAGCCGCCTTGATGTCCTTGTTTGGGGTAAAGTGATCCATTATCATGGCGATCTTGGTGTTGTCAAACACCGACGTCGCCCCGTTTTCCTCAAACACGTTGATAGCCACCGGAGAGGTAACGTCGTTTCCGAGCACCATATCCAGCCTTGCGTTGATAAGCTGACCTGCCTTTACCTCGTCAAGACCCGCGTGTGCAGCGAGGATCTTCTGAGACATTGTCATACCCATAATTATCACTCCTGAAATTTTATATTTGTTGTATTGTTGCCTTGTTATTGTACCTGTTCATATTCGAGCAGTATTGCAATGATGTGCTTATCATCATATGACGCCAGCCTGCAATCGGGGCTTATCTTGGGGTCGCCGCCCGTATAGTGGTTTGCGGCGTCTATCCATTCCGCGCCGCGTCTTTGTATGATCTCGTCCGTTATCGCCTTGTAATCATCGCCTGCGACCACATAGGCGCAGTAGCTGCTTTTGCCGCGCGCCGCCTCTATCATCGCCGCGATGATCTCGCTGTCGTCCGAGAGGTCGTTTATCGCAACAAGGTTCAGGCGTATCCAGTTGAGCTCGTCGCTGACGCACTCGGGCACAAAGGTGTTGAAATAATCGTCGTCGCCGTTTCTGTCGTAATAGCCGCCGCTTATCGTGTGGTTGCGGCTTATCTGCTCCTCTGTCAGGTTGAGATAAAAGTAATGCTCGACCTCGCAATCCGCATTCTCGGCGTCGTTCCAGGTTACGTCCGTGTGGTACCAGTTGCCGCCAAGGCAAACGCAGTTCCACATGTGCCCCTCGTCGCTGTTTTGGTTGAAGTCGGAGGTGCCCTCCACAACCGTGCAGTCTATGCCGAGCTCCAGACACAAAAGCTGAAACGCGCGGGAGTAGCCGTCGCACACCGCGCTGCCCGTGACAAGTGCTCCGTAGGCGCTGTGCCTGTCGCCGCCTTCCGTGTCATAGGTGCAGATTCGGGTCAGACAGTCGTTTAAATAGAGCTCCGCGTCGTAGTCGCTCGCGTTGTCGGGAGCCTGTGAGGTGATTCTTTCCACCGCCTCTTCAAGCAGCTCCTTTTTGCTTTGCAGCGCGTCGCCCGAATCGGTATAGTTAAGCTCGTAGCACACGGAGTCGTCGTATTCGGTGTAGCTGTAGCTGTTGCCCGTGCCCACCCAAAACACCTCGGGGTGGTCGCTCAGATACGCAAAAAGCGCCTGATAAAACGCGTCGTTATTCACATTTGTGCCGAACCACATCGGCTCGCTTTCGCCTGACTGTATGCTTTCGGCTATGCTGTCGTATGCCTCAAGCGCGGCGTCGTCGCCCAGGCTCTGCCTGCAATGCCCGGGGTCAAGCCTCTGCCTTTCGGACAGAGCCCTCTTCTCCAAAACCGGCTGCGGTCTGTGCCGCACGGGCTCGGAACGGAACAGATATCCGCCGCCCGCCGCAAAAAACAGCATTGCCGCCGAGACGACAACGGCAGCCCCCGAAATGATGAGCCCGGCCTTTATTATTCGATTACTCAAATAATCACCTTTTTACGATTATAAATTGACTTGATTACCAATACTCTATTTTACTTTATTTTTTTGGTATAGTCAATTGAATTTTCGCTTTTTCTGTGTTATAATTCTGTCACAATTTTTAAAGGGGAAACGCACCATGAAAAGAAAAGGAGCGATATATATCGCGCAGGCGGCTGTTATCGCCGCGCTGTACGCGACATTGACCATACTGCAAAACGTGCTTTTGCCGGGCACGGCGTCCGCCGCCGTGCAGTTCAGGATATCCGAGGTGCTGACGGTGCTCGCGCTGTTTACGCCTACGGCTGTGCCGGGTCTTACGGTGGGCTGTGTGGCGGCAAACATCAGCTCCCTTTCAACGCTGGGACCCTACGATCTTATCTTCGGCTCGCTTGCGACCCTGTTTGCCGCGCTCCTTATGGCGGCGTTAAGAAGAATACGGGTGTTCAATATCCCCGTGCTTTCGCTGCTTATGCCTGCGCTGATGAACGGACTTATCGTCGGCTTTGAGATAGAGTTTTTCTTCATAAACAACGCAAAGGGCTTTATGCTCGGCGACTTTCTTGTTCAGGGCGGACTTGTTGCGCTGGGCGAACTGGCGGTGCTGTTTGTGCTTGGTCTGCCGCTCGCCGTGCTGACAGAAAAGCGCGAGCTCGATAAAAAGCTCCGCCTTGTTCCATTTGGCAGGCAATAATTTTACGGAAAGCAGGGATAACGATGACCAGAGATAAAATTATAATCCGCACAGGCGTGATAGGAATAATCGCCAACGTGTTTTTGTCGGCGTTCAAGGCAGTCATAGGTCTGCTGTCAGGCTCCATCGCCATCACTCTTGACGCGGTCAACAACCTAAGCGACGCATTGTCGTCGGTTATAACCATAGTCAGCACAAAGCTTGCGGGAAGGACCCCCGACAAAAAGCACCCTTACGGTCACGGCAGGATAGAATACATAGGCGCGGTGATAATCTCGGTCATCATTCTCTACGCCGGCATAACCTCGCTTGTTGAATCCGTAAAGAAGATAATAACGCCCGAGACCCCCGACTACAGCGCCGTAGGGCTTGTTATTATCGCGGTGGCTGTGGCGGTAAAAATAGTTTTGGGTCTGTATGTGCGCAAAACGGGCGAAAGCGTAAACTCCGATTCGCTTGTCGCTTCGGGAAAGGACGCTCTGCTTGACGCGGTCATCTCAACCTCGACACTTGCGGCGGCCGCCGTGTTCCTGATTTGGGGCGTGAGCCTTGAGGCATGGCTGGGCGCGGTCATTTCGCTGGTCATCATAAAAGCCGGCATTGACACCCTGCGCGAAAGCCTGTCGTCGATACTGGGCGAGCGCGTTGAGGGCGAGGTGTCCGACAAGATACGCGAAACCGTAATGAGCTTTCCCGAGGTAAAGGGCATGTATGATCTGGTGCTGCACAGCTACGGCCCCGAAATGCGCATAGGCTCGCTGCACATCGAGGTGCCGTCTCACTTTACCGCGCGCACCCTCGACCTTCTGGAGCGAAAAATAGCCGAAAAGGTTTATGCCGACTGCGGCGTTATCATAACCGGAATAAGCGTTTATTCGGCGTCCGACAGAAAGAGCCTTGAAAACCGCGTGTTCTCGGATATCCTCAAGGCCGCCGACCGCGACGGAGTTTTGCAGATACACGGCTTTATGCTCGACGAGGAAAACAAGGAGATCTACTTTGACGTAATAATAGACTACTCCGACAAAAAGCGGCAGGAGCTGTTTGAGTCGATAGCCGCCGAGGTGGGCTCAAAATACCCCGACTATAAAATCAAGGCGACGCTCGACGCCGACGCCGCCGATCTTTAAGCCCCTTCGCCGTTTGCACGGAATCAAAAGAATCAATCACGGCTTGAAAGTCAAAGCGCGGCTGCTGCGCGAAAAAGTCGGCGTCAGCCGACACGACAATCATTTCTTCTTTTTCTTTTTCTTTTTCTTCTTCGTCTTCTTTTTTGTCTTCTTCTTTGTCTTCTTCTTTGTCTTCTTCTTTGTATTGGTTACGAGTGGATACGAGTGGTGACGAGTGGTCACGGGTGGTTTTCTTTCGTTTGTCGGCAATAGCCTTATTTCCGGCGCAGGTAGCTTCGTATTTTTCAAAATCGCGTTCCAGCTGAGCGCACATAAACGAAAACGCCATTTGTACCATGCCGCTTTCGCAAGCCGTCTGCCTTCCGCTTTCGGCGTACTCATACAACGCCGTAAGCAGCTCGCCGCGCTCCTCCATGCTCAAAAGCTTGATCTGCCTGAAAGAATCAATATATATATTAAATGCTTTGGGCTTGTTCTTTTCGTTTTTCAAAGCCGTACAGCTCCCTTCGGTTATTAATAAAAGAGGAACCCCCTTCACTAACAGCGAAATATCGGGAAAAATTGCATATTTTTATGCAATTTTTGAATTGAAAATTGAAAATGGAAAATGGAAATTTTAGTTGAGAGTTGAAAGTAGAGAGTTGAAAGTTTCGGTCGGGCAGACAGCTTTGCTTGGGAGAAGAGTTTTGTGCCCGACTGTATCACTATGGTGCGAATATGTTATGTGCATTACATATATGCCTACGCCAAAAGCCTCCCCTGCGATAAGGAGATTTCCCTGTTAGGGAAAATGTCGCGCAGCGACAAAAGGGTTGCCGTTTTCGC
>CADBWP010000049.1 GCA_902798365.1 uncultured Ruminococcus sp. | reverse complement strand
CTATGGAAGCGAGCGAATCGCCGAAGTCAAGCTCTGCAAGCGCTGAGCAGTTGACAAACGCATAGTTGCCTATGTATTCAACGCTGTCGGGGATATCAACTGCGGTGAGCGCCGTGCAATTTTGAAAGGTGCGCGACTCTATCCTTGTAAAGCTCTCGTTTTGAGGAAGGGTGATACTATCCAGAGCAGTACATTCATTAAACGCGTAGTCCCCTATTTGCGCGACCGAATCGGGAATAATAACCTCCGTAAGCGATACGCAATGATTGAACGCGTCGTGACCTATTGCCGTTACCGTTGAGGGAATGGTGATCTCCTCAAGGCTGTTGCAGTTGGAAAACAGATAGTCCGGTATAACTATCGCGCCCTGCTCAAAGGTCGCCGTCGTAAGATTGGAGCAATTATAGAAGGGACCGCGCCATTGATCGCTTGCGTAGCTGAGCGACGCGGGGATATTCACCTCGGTAAGCCCCGTGGCGCCGAAGGAAGCGGCGTTGAGTGTTTCAAGCGACGACGGCAGGTCAACGCTTTCCAGAGCGGTACAACCGTAAAAAGCGTATTCGCCTATGGAAGTGAGCGTGTCGGGAAGCTCAAGCGCGGCAAGTGAGGTACAATTGTAAAACGCGCTTTGCGGTATTGAGGTAAGAGATGAAGGTATAGTCACCTCTTCAAGCGCCGAGCAATTATAGAAGGCATATCTGCCCATGGATTCAACAGAACCGGGTATAGTTATGCTTTCAAGGGCGGAGCAGCTGTCAAAGGCATATTCGCCGATATGTGTAACTGTGTTCGGAATATCGAACGAGGTAATGCCGCTGCCCTGAAAGAAATTATCGGGGATTTTTGTTGTTCCCTGCTCAAATATAACATCTTCAAGGCTTGTGCAGTTTTTGAAGGGATATGAGCCTATCGTGCCCGAATCCGCAAATGACTTGGGTATTTCAAGAGTTTCAAGAGATGTGCAGTTATCAAAGGCGTAGCTATCTATAGCTGTGAGCGATTCGGGAAAGCTGAGACTCAAAAGGGAGGTACAATCCTTGAAAGCGTTACCTCGGATAACGGTCAAGCCCTCGCCCAAGTCAACGCTTGCAAGAGATGTGCAGCCGTTGAAGGTATAGCCCATTATTTCTGTTACCGAATCCGGGATCTCTATGCTCTCAATCGCAGAGCAGTAGCTGAAAGCGCTCTCGCCTATGGTTTCAAGCGTTGTCGGAAGCGTTATCTGCCTTACGGTTGACTGATAGTTGTTGCAGTCGAACGCGTGTGCACCGACAGAGGTAACTCCCTCGGGAATTACTATGCTCTCTATGCCGTTGCAGCGTGCGAAAAGATATGCGGGCACGGCAGTAACGCCTGTATCAAAGGTAACGGTCTTAAGACCCGTGCAGCCCGTAAAGGGACCGTAGGTGCTGTTGCCTGCGTATGTGAGCGAAGCGGGGATATTAATGCTTTCAAGCGTGGTACAGCCGAAAAAAGCGCTGCTTTCAAGCGTTTCAAGCGACGGAGGCAGGGTTATGTCGGCAAGGCTTGTGCAGTTCCAAAACGCGTCTGTGCCTATGCTTGTCAAGCTGTTGCCGGCAAAGGTGACTTGGGCAAGATTCGTGCACTTTGCAAAGGCGTAGCTGCCTATTGAGGTAACCGTGGCAGGTATATCTATGTGCGTAAGACCCGTGCACCCGTAAAATATATTTCCGGGTATGGTAGTTATGCCGTCCTCAAACTCAATGCTGTTAAGGCTTGAGCACTCCGAAAACGGCTGATATGTGTTGACGATCGACGCGGGAATATATGCCGACGCAAGCGAGGTGCAGCCCTTGAACGCCAGACTGCCCAGCTTTGTAATGCCGTCGGGCAGGTCGAGCGAGGCAAGCGAGGTACAGCCGTTAAAGGTATAGGAGCCTATTTCGGTCAGAGCGTCGGGAAAATCTACCGAAGCAAGCGAGGTGCAGCCGTAAAATACGTTTGATTCAACCTTGGTGAGATTTGCCGGAAGCTCTATTGAGCTGAGCGAGGTACAGTTTCTAAAGGCGCTGTCGCCTATATGCTCTACAGAATCGGGCAGCTCCACCGACGCAAGCGAGCCGCAGTTGTAAAACGCATACTGCTCAATACGCTCTACCGAACCGGGTACAGTAATAGTTTCAATGCCGGGGCAGTAAGAGAAAAGGT
This sequence comes from uncultured Ruminococcus sp., assembly GCA_902798365.1. Classification (GTDB taxonomy): domain Bacteria; phylum Bacillota; class Clostridia; order Oscillospirales; family Acutalibacteraceae; genus Ruminococcoides. The sequence continues at coordinate 10,377 of CADBWP010000049.1, read as the reverse complement.
ACTGCGGTATAACGGTCATGCCGTTCTCGAGCGTTACCGACTTAAGAGCCGTACAGCCGGTAAACGGACCGTATGACGTGTTGTTAACGGTGGTAAGTGTGGCAGGCAGGCTGATGGCTTCGAGCGCGGTGCATTCGCGGAACACGGAGTGACCGAGGCTCACAAGCGACTGTGACATGCTCACGCTTTCAAGAGCGGAGCACCTGCCGAACGCCCAGTCGCCTATTTCGGTAACTGTGTCGGGAACAGTCACGGCGATAATCGCAGCGTTTTGATAAAACGCATTGCTGCGGATCTTGGTGACGTCATAGCCGCCGAGCGACGACGGTATAACAACGTTTTCGTCCGCGCCGTTATACTTGATTATCTCGGTGTGGTAAAAAACCTCTTCATCAATTTCGGTTTCCACCACGGCGTATTGATAATCACCGCTTTCCGAAATCGTTTCCGCCGACGCTGTAACGGGCGCAACGGTAATTATGCTTACGACAAGCGCCAAAGCCAGCACAGCGGAAATGCATTTTTTAAGCATTTTGTATCCTCCTCATTTTTAAAGATATACATCTTTATTATATATCTTTTGCGCAACAAAAGCAAGTCATTCGGGCAAAATCCCACATTTTCCGAGAAATAGGTAAAAACTGCGGAACAGGCAAACCCTATCCCGCAGTCTTTTGTTATTTATTATTATGATACGCGTCATATATTTTCGTCAAAAGCTGTCTCATTTCAGTATCACGGTTTGGTTTGCGGGTGTCTCTCGTTTTTACGTACTTAACGTCTGACAAAATAATTATCCAGCTAAACTCAATCTCATTTAACCATCCCTTTGTCACTCCCTTTGACGCAAAAAAACTGTTCCAGCTCAAAAAGCCACCCTTGCGCATCCCTTGGTTGCACTCGGCAACGTGTATGCCTTCATTGGTAAGTACGCATCCGTTTTTGCCCACCTGATGTACAAGGATTCGTTCTTCATCCGAGATGTTCATGCCGTCCTGCTTAAGCACGTGATAATATCCGCGCATTGCTTTGTTAATAAGTCCGAGAGAGATCGGGGCGTTGTTATGATTGGGATAAAGCCCGTCAATGAACGCCTCAACGTCAAAAGCTTTCGGGGCTTCCGTCTGCTTTTCCTCTTTCTTTTCCTGCGGCTTTTCGCTTTCTGTCAGCTGCTTCACCGTGTTCACGGCGAGTAGCTGTGCCACGTCGCGCTTTTTTTGTTCGTCCCACGGCTCGGGCTGCGCTTTCATAAGGATGATGAACGCCTCGCTTAAAAGCTCCGCCGCGCGCAGTATGCTTTCGTCGCGGGTGAGCGGCGCAGGCACCGGCTCATCATCTTCATCAATCTCATATGCAGGAACACATTCGGTTTCATCGTCCGCGTCAGACTCATTTACGGAAACGGTTTCAACCTCTGTCAAAGATTCGGCTTTCGGCGTAAGCTCAGACTCAGCCTCATTTTCGTTTATATTTGTAAATTGCTCTTCCTGCTTTGAAGCAACAATCGAAAGAGCGGCTGCAAAGCTGCTCATTACCTCGGTTTTGCTTTCGGGCTGATTTTTGGCTTCATTCAGCACCGCCTTCAAAAGCTCCTTGAGATTCTCGTGCTCCGACCCGTTCATGTATTGTGCGCACGGAATCAAAGAAATCATAAACTTGCCTGACGGTGTCTCGATTCGCAGATAATGATTGACCTTCATGCTCACTATATCGGTCGCTGTTAAAAAAGTCTGCCAGTCCAAAAAATCGGGATTTGTATTCAGCTTGCGCGCATGAATACCCTTGTCGGTCAGGACATAGGCTTTTACTCCGATGATCTTATCGCAAATTACACGCTCATCGGTTCCAACGGAAAACCATTCGGTACAGTCTGAACGGTAACCTGCCCTTTTTTCTTTTAAAATTATGCCGAAGCTTTTACCTTTAAACTTTCTGTCATCCAAAACCCGGTCGATAATCTCCTCCATATCAACCGTCAAAGGCAAAATTCGGGGCTTTTCAGTCTTTTCAACGATTGACGTCTCGGGTTTCGGATCGGGAGTCGGAGCCGAATCGGCGTGCCGAGTATTTATTCCGTCGTCAAAAGCCATGGGTTGCAGCTCTTTTACGCTGTCGGGCAGGCTTACGGCTTTTAGCTTTGAGCAGCCCCGAAAGGCAAAGGTTTCTATTACCTCTACCCCGCTGCCGATCACTACTGTTTCGAGGTTGAGGCAGTTGAAAAACGCGCCCTGCCCTATTCTTTTTACTCCGCCGTGGATAACCACGGACTTGATGTCGGACTTGGCAAAGAAAACCATGTTGCCTATCGACGTGACCTCGGGCGGTATAACAACCTCGCTGCCTCCGCCCATGCAGCTTGTAAGCACGCCGTTTTGTATGTTGAACCGATATTCGCTCATGTTGTACCTCCTACTTGATAAAAGCCGACAAAGCGGAGGAACTTTTGCTCATCCGCTTTGGCTGTTTATTGGTGTGTTACGGCATCATGTCATAAAGATAACGGTCGATTACACCCTCGGCATAAGCTCTGGCATCAACCTCTATGGGCTGATACGCATAACCCTCGGGGTCGTATTCGGCGCTTATGTAGTTTACGTAGTTGTCCGCCCATGCTTCGGCAAGACCCTCGGGCAGGTCGGGAAAGTCTTCGGGATGTGCCGCGACCTCCTGCTGGAACAGGTGGCGAGTTTCGTGAGCCGAGGTGTTGAGCACAGCGGCAAGGTGACCGGGGGTGTCAACATATTCGGCGTTGAGGTGAATGGTGCCGTTGCCGTCGGTGTAGCCGAAGGTTGACGGATCCATGGGCTCTACCACGGTATCCACGGGACCTATGCCGAGGCGTTCGCCCAGACGGGCTGAGAACTCGTCAAGAAGCTGCTCGTGAGCCTCGGGTGACAGGTCGTCCCAGTTTTCGACTATCTCCTGAGGAAAAACCTCCTCCATTATTTCGGCTGCTTCTGCCTCGCGGGCTTCGTCGTACTCGCCGAGAGTGTAATCCTCGGGAACATCGTACATATTGTTGAGCTCGTCGAGGTTCATTGTGCCTTCAAAGCTGTTGGTCATCATGGTTCTTCCCTCACTTTCTGCCGATAAACGGTCTGTTCAGCTGCTTTTTGGCGGCGTCGGGGTCGCGTCTCAGCCAGTCAAGCGTAAGATACGCCGCGATCTCTTTGTAGGCGGGCTGCTTTTCAAGAATCTTCCTTACGTCATAATCCGCATAAACGGGACTTGAAAGCTCGCCGGTAGTAAGCCAGTTTTCAAGGGAAGCCCTGATGTCGGGTGACAAAGCGTCTATCCTCGGAGCGAGGCGTTCGGTCTGAACTTTGTCGTAGCCCTTGTCTTCTATGAGTGTTTTGATGATTTCCTGAGTAGTCATTTTTAATCCTCCCTGAGTTGTTGTTTGGTTTGTTTTCCTTTGATGTCTGTATTCTATCACAATATTTCCGAGATTTTTAAAACTTGTATTTTTGACGCCCAAAAACGTATTTTTGACATTTCAGCCCTTTTTTGAACGGCTGACATAGCGTATCCAGTTAAGATAAAAGTCGTTCTGACACGGCAGATCGCCGTTGCAGCTTAAAATAAGCGAGCTGATAAGGGTGTTCATATGCGATCTGTCAAGGGTGACGCGGTAGCTTATGTACTGTTCGGCGTGAGCCGCCCACGCGGACATATCCTTGTCGTTTTCGCTGCCGAACAAGAGCATGGGTCTGAACGCATTCTTAAGAGTTGAAAACAGGGTTGAAAAGCTGTTCCACTCGGCGGGAGATTTGCCGTCCGTATATGCCTTAAGCGCGGCAAGCAACCCGTCGTCCTGCGCTTCACCTGCGGCAGAGACAGCTTCAACAGCCTTAATACATTCCGATACGGAAGGAGGATCAAGCTTTTTCTTTTTTGACAGCAGCAGCCTTACAGCGACAGCGCGCGCTTCTTTTATGTCGCTTTTTGCCGCGGCCTTGGGCACGGGCTTATAGTTGAGAGGTCGGTAAGCTGACGACGGGAAATAATCCACCTTGCACAAGACGGGATTGAGCCAGTGGTTTTGGTGCATTACCGCAACGCCGGTTTCAAGCCTTGCCACCTCTGCGGTCTGCTGCTCGTTGAGGGCTACGGCATTGCCCACGGGGATCCTGTCGTTGATGTTGGGCAGGCGAAAAATGACCTTTGTGCCCGTATTGCCTATTACCGCTTCGCTCATTATCGACGGGGTCTGGTCGGCAATAACAAACGCCTCGCCATAGGTGCGCATTTCAGCAATTGCGTTGGTAAGTATCTCTACAGACATGCCTCTCAGGTTGGCGCCTTCCATTGACTGTGACGATGACGTTGCGCGCAGCAGGTGGTGAGCCTCTTCAAGCAGGGTGATGTGCTGAAGCTCCTCGTTGATTCCGCTGCGGTTGTTGGCGCGGTATTCCTGCAGGCGGATTATCATAATGCCCATGATGAGCGACTTGGTTTCGGCAGAGCCGAGACGGCTGATGTCTATAATTGTGTTTTCGTCAAACAACACGCTATCGGGTATGCTTTCGGAGCAGAACACCTTGCCGCATATGCCGTTGGTCATCGACTTTACGCGCGTGACGAGCGAACCTATGTAGTTGCCCTGAACCTCCTGAGAATATTCGGTCTGCTTTAAAATGCCGGGCAGGGTATCGAGCAGGGTCTTAAAGCTGGGGAATTTTTTGGGAGAAGTCATGCAAACGCCCGCGTCAAGATCCCAGCCGCAGGAGCGGTACGCCTCTTCAAGTCCTTCCTTGAGCAGCGCGGGCATTGCGGCGTACATCGGCCAGCTTGCGTTGAACACCTCGATGATGCGGTCAAGGTGCTCCAAAAGGTGTACGCCGTCCGGGAACTCGAAGGGATTTATGGCGAGCTGCGGAGTAAGCAGGCTGTTGGTGCCGAAAACGTTGACGTCGCTGCGTCCGCCGAATACGCTTGAATACTCGCCCTTTGCAGGCTCTATGACCATGAACTTTACGCCCTTTTTGTTGAGCCTGTCAAGCAGCACATAACAGAAGTTGGATTTGCCCGAGCCCGGCGCGCCTGCAACGAACAGGTGTTTTCTAAGTTCGGGCGGAGAAATGACCACGGGGCTGTTCTCTACGTTGCCCATATGGAAGATATTGCCTACTTTTACGGCGTTTTCGTCCTCGCCGTCGCCCGAAAGCACATCACGCGCAAACTCGGCGTGAGTGGTGACCATAAGACCCGGCAAAGGCTTGCGGGGCCATGAAAAATGCAGCGAAAGATCGGGCGCAGGCGACAGCGTTGCAGGTGTTATCTCGTACTGCGAGCCGTCGGGACCTGACGCCTCAAGCAGCGGATGCTTCATGTATTTTATATATTCGCACAGCATATCTGTCTGCGCGTTGTTTTGCCAAACGTTGGTGTAAGAGATGTTCGCCAGCGGATCGCTGCCCGACAAAAGCGAGCGGTACAGCGAGGCTCCCATCTGAGCTGTGGGGCGGTCGGCGGAGATTATATATGCCGCACAGCGATATGCGCCGTTGCCCTCGCAAAGATTAAGGCGCTCGATGTTTTTGTCTATCGCCTCTAAAATGTTGCCTATGGAGCGATCCTCAAGAGTGTATGCCATTGATTTTCCTGCGGCGTGAGAGTCGGAGTCGGTGGTGGTATCGGTCGTTCCCGAGGTATCGGTAGTGCCCTCGCTTTGGCTGCTGCCCTGCGACTGCGACTCATCGACATGGCTGCTTTCGCTTTCGGTTTTGCTGCCGGGCTTTGTGCCGGTAAGGGTCTGTACCCCCTGCGCAATGCCGTTGCCCAGCATCATACCCATCGGACTTGCAAGCGCGATCGAAGCCGCTATTCCGCCCACAAGACCGAGACCTGTCACAAGCTTGGACTTTGCGTCGGCTTCCTCGCGGCTTGTTCCCGTTGAGCGGCTTGTGCCCGACGAACGCGAGGTGTTCAGGCTTGTGCCCGTTGTGAGCGAGAGCGACTTGGATATGGACTCGCTCATAGAGCGCGAGAAGCCCGTAGTGTCGGTGACAGACATTGTGGCGTTTTGCTTGTAAAACGGCGCAAGCTTGGTGTAGAGCGATTCATAGCCCATACGCATGGCGGAAATTGTATCGTGCGAAAGCGCCGAGGCGAGCACCACCAGATCAAACGGTATGCCCTTCATGCCGTCAACAAGCTTTTCTATGCCCTGCAAATACATTGAAGGGTCGTTGCCGCGGCGCGACGCCATTGTGGAAATAGCGGCAACGGCGATGTTGTCGTCGCTGTCGTAGTCAAAAATGTCGCTGAGCAGCTCTATATTGTCGTCGTTTGATTTAACTCTTGTTTCACAGCCCGGGAAGTTGCCCTTGAGCGCGCGCTCAAAGGTGCCGAATACCATTGAAAGGATCTGCGGATCGTCGCAGGCGGTGCCCATATAAAGATTTACACGCTCGCCGTCGTGACGCAGAATAAATACCGCAGAAGCGTCATAGCTTGCTATGGCTCCGAAAACGCCCGACAGCTTTTCGCTGACGTCCTCTTTTTCGTCATAGGTCAGGCAGCCCAGATGCAGAAGCCGCACTCTGTTTTGGGGAGCGATGCGCTTTTCGCGCGGGCTGAGCGGAACAATATCAAAGCTTTCAAGCGCAGATAGATACTGCATGCGCACCATTTTATCGGCAACCGCCATGGACTGAGCCAGCTGCACCGTGCTTACCTGCTCGGGGGTAAGCTCCTGCTTTTCTTTTACAACTATATTGTTAGCCATGATGACTCCTTTCTATCTGAACAACCAGTCAATATTCTCGCTTGATTCAATAAGATAAGCGTCCGTTTCATAATCTTCAAACTGCTGCGCAAGTTCATAGTACTTTTCGATGGAGTGAGATACTTCCCGTGGCAAGTATGCGGAATACAAAAAGCTCTCCACGGCATTGCCGAGGCTGTCGCCGTATGAAACAAGCTTTACGCCGCCGCACACCGACGCTGCTTCCTCGCGCAGCTTTTCGGGAACGAACACAGCTGCACATTCGATGTATTGCAGCTCAGGCAGCAGCTCCCTAAGACCGCCGCCGTTCCAGGAATCTCCCAAAATCACAAAATGCGCCCTCGGGTGTTTTGTGCCGGTTTTGAGCAGCGGGATTGCCTCCGCTTCGGCTGTCAGCTCGTCGGAGCAGCCGAGAAAGAATAAGTGACACGGCACCTCGGTAAGATTCTTTTTTGCATTTGACGCCGCACGGCTGAGGTCAAAGCGGTTTTCGTCATATGCCTTGCGAAACACGCTGTCAAAGGCGTCGGCAAGCACGCTTACCGCCTTGCGAACGCTGAAATATTCCTTGAACATGGTCTCGACGTTTACAACTCTGCCGTCCTGCTCAAGCATTTTGCGCTGGCGTTCCACCTCGTCCGAAAACTCGTCGTAGCCCTCTTTTGTGCCGTAATATGTAATGCGATATGCCGACGCGTTCAGCTCCAGCGCCAGCTCATGGAAAAAACCCTTCCACACAAACAGCTTTTTGCGGTACGGGCAAAGCCATTTTGATACCGGCTTTTTTACCACAAACTGATGAAGCCTGTTGTCGGGGTTGTCTATTTCTATACCGTCGATTATTAGCCTTGTTGTTCTTCCGTCTGTCCTTTGAAACGGATAGACGTAGATTTTTATTTCCCTCATCGAATTATTCCTCCGAATTTTTACATCTGTTCCCGTGTGCCGTTCCCGGGAGCTTTATTTCAAAACAGCGGCGGCTCCGCAATTATGCCGTTAAGCTTGTTTTTCAGCTCGTCAACGGCAGCCTCGCCCTTGCGCTTTTCTTCTGCAAGCTGGGTGATCTCCTTTTCGATTATCTTTACCTCTGAGAACGCCGCGTCGCTCGCCGCCTTTTTAAGCTCCTTGAATTGATTGTTCATTCCTTCGTTTATCTGTGTCCTCACCGTTTCAAGGGTCTGGGGGTCGGAAAGCGCCGTGTCGTACGAATCGGCGACCTTTTTGGTGATCTTGTTTACCATTGTCTTCTGTGAGCTTTTTCCTACAATAATAAGGTTGATCAACTCGCCCACAAGTATAACGGGAAGACTGATGGTGCCAACTACGGCGATTACCGCAAGGTTTACAAGAATATTAGTGACTATACCCTTTACCAAGCCCTCAAAGCCCGTTACAAAGCCTGCGCCCGCACCGATAACATCAAAGGTGAGAAGTCCGTAAATTACCGAGGTGACCTTTGCCGCGTCGGAGGAGCTGTCAGCCTCAGCCTCTGTCATAAGATTGAGCGTCACCTTTATATCCTTGATGGTGTCGTCGATCTGCTTTGAACGCTCCTCAAGCTTTTTGGCGGCTTTTTTGATGCCCTCCTTAAGTGCCGGAACGAGCGTGCCGTTTACCCAGTCGATCTGGAAGCTTTGATAGCAGTTGTCAAAGTGAGCCTGACACTCGGTAGCTATCGCCTCGGCGGAGCGCTTGGGATGGAACAGACTGGGAGTGATCGAACAGTTGTAGCTTTCCTTCCACTCGGGTATCTTTGCCCTCGCGTCCTCAATAAGCTTTGCCGTAAGCGGAAGCGCCTCTACTATAATGTGATCCAGCTCATTTTCAAACTGCTTTACAAAAAGCTTTGACTGCTCGGTGGCAAATTTGAGCTTGTTCTGAACCTCTTTCGCTTTTGCCTCAAACTCGGTGAGCGGCAGGTCGGCGACCTTGAGCTGATCGTTCATCATGTTGATACATTCGCCGCAAACGTTGTTAAAGCGATTTACTATGCCCCTGAGCTCCTCCTCGCCCTTGCATTTTACAAGGTAGTCGTTAAGGTATTTTTCAAACTGAGCGTAGCCGGAATTGACATAAAGCTCTTTATCCATGGGCACCGCTTTTTTGGCTCTTTTGGCGTCGCGTGAAGCAACATAGAAGATACCGTTGCCGCCCAGCTTGTCTATGTATTCCTTTTTGCTGAGGTCGGTGTGACGCTTAAGGTCAAAATCCACCTTCTCGTGATATTCTCTTATGTACTCATCGGGATCAAACTGATCCTCAGCCTCCTCAAGCACGTTGTCGTAACGGGTGACAACGAAGATGGGAGTGGTAAAATTCCTTTTGCGCAGCTCCTCAAGCTCGGAAACGTCGCTTGTGTTGTAGGGCTGCAAGCCCGACATAACATAGATGATGGCGTGCGCCTTGGGCAGATATGTGGATGCAACCAGACCGTGGCAGGTGGGGTCGTCAATGCCGGGGGAATCGACTATTTCAACGCCGTCCTTAAGGATCTCGAGCGGCCAGAACACCTCCATCCTCTCAAACGGAGAGTCTATAACGTTGCCCTCTACGGTGTTGGAGTCAGGGTTGTAGCTGTCGCCCACGTTGTGATTGATGAGCAAATACTTTCTCAGGTCGCTTATCGGCACTTCAAAGGGAGCGTCGCCGCCCTTCCATTGACCCTTTTTGGGATATATGACCGCGCGTTTTTGGTCGCCGTAGCTTATTTCGGTGATTATTGCTGTGGCTGTTGTGGCGCGCTCGGGCAGGATAGGCTCACCCAAAAGGGCATTGATCATTGTGGATTTTCCCGAGCTGAACTTGCCTATTACAAGCACCTTGAAGGTGTCGCTTGAAGCGATCGATTTAAGCTCCATAAGCTGCTCTCTTATGTTGTCGGGCATGTCGTCGCCGCCGGCAACCTGAATAAGACCGTCTATATTTACATTTACCGCCGCCATGGCGTTTTTAAATTCTCTTGTACTCATTGTTCTTTCCTCCTTAATTATTCCCTGATTAATTAATTATTCTTCCGTAAGCAGCAGCCTGCTCATAATGCCGTCTATAAGCTTTTTGTCCTCGGATATGACCGTAAGCCGTTTGAGAGCGTCCGATTGCTCAACGGTCGGCTTGAGGCTTTCGGACATTTTAAACATCTGAGCGTCCTTTGCCGCTACAACAAGGTTTTCGTAACAGTAGTTGATGTAGTTTTTCGTGTTTTCTATTACCGTATCTCTGCATTGCGACACGTATTTGTCAAGCTCGCGGTGAAGCAGGGCGTCCTTTTCCTCCGCTGCGTTCTGGGTTTCCAAAAATGCCCAGAAGCCCGTGCCCACGGCTGCCACACCGGCAATGCTGCATGTAACTATGGCAGCAACAGTTGTGAACGGAAGCAGCAGTCCGCCTGCAAGCACCGCTGCCGACGCTGCAAGACCGGTAAACGCCATTTTGCGTTTACTGCCTATCTCCTGAAGCCTGCCGCTGACGTTTTGCGGCACCGAATCGAACGGGGTAAGGTTGCGGTCGATGTCCTCTACCCTTATCTCTACGCCGAATCTTTTGCTTATAACTATCGAAAGCCATCTTCTGTCCTCCAAAAAGCTGTCCTCGGCAGCCCTGCCCATGTTGTTGGCTATCTTGTCGTTCTCCGCCTTCATCTCGCGCGG
>CADBWP010000048.1 GCA_902798365.1 uncultured Ruminococcus sp. | reverse complement strand
TGCTGTGCCGAACAGATCTGCCGAGCTACCTGCTACGATAACTACGTCCTCTGTTACTTCTTCTGTGGTCTCCTCAACGGGAGCCTCTGTGGTCTCCTCTGCGGGAGCCTCGGTTGTCTCCTCAACGGGAGCTTCTGTGGTCTCTTCTACGGGTTCCACGGTGGTGGGCTGAATGTCCTCTGCCGGGAATCTGTCGATGAATTCAGCAAGAAAACGCTGGATCGTGGTTACGTCGTCAACGGTGATCATGCCGTCGCCGTCAACATCGGCAGCCCTAAACTGATCAGTGCCTTCTGCAATGATGTGACCCGGCATTTCTGCGAGGTGGCGCTGAACGTCGGTGGCGTCGTCGATTGTAACTCTGCCGTCGCCGTTAACATCACCGTACAAAAGCTTTGATACCGGGGTACCGCCGTCTGCCGCAGACGCCGTTACCGATGCCAGACATGTAAAACATGAAAAAACAAGCAGTACGGACAAAAGCAAGCTGACAGCTCTTTTTGTTTTTTGCATAGATGTTCCTCCTTTTTTATTTGAACATATAAATGAACAGTATAATTATAGCAAAATCGACTGTGTTTTGCAATATATTTTATTATGAAATTTTTATTTTTTTTGTTGTTCAATTTATCGGTATGACTCAATAATTTGACAATATCGCAAAACACGCCTGCAAAAATTGTATTATTTGGCAGAAAGGCAAAGAAAAAAGCGCCGTGCACAGGGCACGACGCCGGGAAACTTGCATGTCGGTGTGCGGATCACACCTTTCTGTAGGTTGAAGGCGTTTTTCCGAAATGCATCTTAAACGCGCGGTTGAAATTGGACAGATTGTTAAAGCCCGATTTGGACGCGATCTCGATAATGGGGCTGTCTGTTGTGACAAGCAGCATTGCGGCATGATTGAGCCTGAGCTCGTTAACATATCCCACAAAGGTGTTGTCCATCAGCTCCTTGAACAGGTGAGAAACATAGTAACGGCTGATGCCGGTGGCCTCTGCAACCTCCTCAAGCGATACCCCGTCGCAGTAATGCTCGTCGATGTAGTGGGTAACTCTGAGCAGCGCGCGGTACTTTTTGCTTCTTGTTTTTACATCAATGACACTGATATGATGGTTGGAGAAAAGCTCGAAAAACAGACCGTACATTTTGCTATAGACCTGAAGCTGGAAATAGTCCGATTTTTCCTTCTCTGCGCGTCTTACCTCCTCCAGCGCGTTTGTCATTGATTCGTGGCTGCTGTCGTCGGGTGTGATTTTTGCAAACGGTGAGCAATTGCCGTTTACCAGGGCTCTGATAATAGTCTGTGGTATGTAGTCCTGACTTACTGCCGTCGGGTTCGAGAAATTGAGGCTGACAACTTCAATCTCAGCGCCTTTTGCGTCCTTAAATTCGTATTTCTGGTTGGGCGAAACGAAATAAATATCATCCTTGTGCAGTTCGTAGCATTCATCGCCCACCGAAATAGAAAGTGAACCGTTCTTTAAAATTCCAAATACTGCCTCGTTGTGAATTTTTTGTTTGTCGTCAACAACCATCTCTCCGCAAACCACACGAAACGCGGAATTAGACGTTGATGTCGCACACAAAAGATCCAGACTCATTTTTACACCTCTTCCTTTCAAAAATCCCAAATAATCCTAAAAGAATATACCGCATCCCCTAAAATTTGCCGCTATATTCCTAATACTATAATAACAGTTATAACTTGTTTTGTCAATGCTTTTTTTGCAATAAAAACAAGTTTTTCCACTATTTTTTTAATATACAATTATCAGCCGTAAAACAAGCCGTACAGCTCGGCGATTCTGCTCTTATATTCATCGACCGCCCTTTTGGGAGTGAGCAGCTTTACCTTTAACCCAAAGCCGAAAAGCCATGCATAAAACTGAGGGCTGAGCACCACCTTTACCGTAACAATAAAGCTGTGATCGGTTTCCTTTACTATATACACGTCCGAGCCGAAACGATCGACAATGACGCCCACCAGCTCGTTTGCCACGCTGAGCTTTACCTCACATTCCTCGCCGCCGAACATTGAAAACACGCTTTTGGTGTAATGGGCAAGATTAAAGCTGTCGAAAAGCTCCATTCCGCTGCGCGGCTGATCGGTCACGGTTATGCTTTCCATTTTATCTACGCGGTAGTGCTTTATAATGCCTGCCCCGGGGTCGTAGGCGACAAGATAGTAGTTTTCGTCGTCCCAGCACAGCGCCCACGGCGATACGCGGTACAGCTTGCCCGGGCGGCGTTCGGTTTTTATTATCTTCTGCCTGCCGCCGAAGCTGACCTCCCACTTCATGTAGCGGAAGGTTATTTGCCGGTTGCCCGAGATGGCGTTGAAGATCTCATCTACATTATAATAGATATGCTCGTTGAGCGTTTTTACGCGGTTGGTAACATACACCTCGCGCTGCAGCTGCCTGCCCTCGTTTTCGCTCACCAAGCCCTCAAGCTTTCGGATAAGCCTCAGGCTTTTGCTGTGGGTAATGAACTTTGAGCTTTGAATGGCATCTACAAGCAGCTTAAGCTCCGGCAGCTCAAAATCGCGGCTGCCCACATAATACTTGGTGGTGTTGGTGCGCGTGTGGCAGATGTCCAGCCCGTAAGCCTCGAGTATGCGCAGGTCGTCATACAAAGCCTTGCGCTCGGTTTGAATTCCGTATTCCGCCAGCTGATCCTTGATCTCGTTTATGGTAAGCGCATGCTGCTCGTCGGTTTTTTGCAGCATAATTTTTTGAAGGTACAAAAGCTTTTCCTTTTGTCTGGAGCTTCGTGCCATTGTGCGTCCTCCTTAGGCTGCGGGGCATATTGTATATGCCAGCGACACCGCAAGCGGCATGGTGATTACGGATAAAAGCGTGGATGAGGCGACAAGGCTTACCGAAAGCGCAGCGTCGCGGTCATATTTTGCGGCGAACATCGTGGTGGTTGCCGCTGTTGGAGCCGAGCAGGCTATTACAAAGGCTATGACCATTTTGCTGTCAAGCCCAAACGCCGACATGGCAAAAATCGCGGCGACGGGTATGACCGCCAGCCTGAGCGCCATTGCAAGGTACGCGCCGGCGTCGGTAAACGCCTTTTTAAAATCGGCGCGCGACAGATAAAAGCCGATTATAAGCATGGGCAGAGGGGTGTTGAGGTTCGCCAAGTGCTTTACGGGCTCCGCGATCACGGTAGGCAGCGTAATATTACATATAAATAGTATAAGAGCCGCCGTAACGCCGATTATGCCGGGGTTTGTCGCAAGCCGCCTGACCGAAAGCTGTTTTATGTCGCCGCTCATGTCGGCAAGACCGTATGTCCACACCACAAGGTTGAACACCGCAACAAAAATAGAGCCGTAAAACCAGCCGTCATCGCCCAGCAGCGCGTTTTGCAGCGGAAGCGACATGAAGCCGCAGTTTGAAAAAACAACCGAAAACTGCAAGACCTTGCGCCTTGAAGCGTCGCCTTTGCGAAACACGAGCCTTACAAGCACGATCGACGCGGCTATAATAAGCGCCGCCGTAAGAGCGGCAATGCCGACCCTGCCCAGCAGGTCGAGCGAAAAGCTACGCTGAAACGCCGAGACCATAACGCAGGGAGTGACAACATAGAGCACTATGTCGGTCATCTTTTTTGAAGCGTGCTCGGTTATTATTCCGCATCTTCCGCAGACAAAGCCCACGGCTATCAGAATGAACAGCACCAGCACCTGCTGCGAGATGATGATAAGATTCTCGGCAAACAAAAAATCACTTCCGGACATGTCGTTTTTTATTCCGCCGTATATTGTATCACAGGGCGAAGGGATTTTCAATCCGCGCGGCACATAACAAGCCGATTTTTGTAATATCGGACTGTCAATACAGTATAGTTGACAAAAAGTTGCTGAATTCTTTGTGAAATATAACCAAGAGAAAATCGTAATTTCTTCAATTATGTACTAAGCGACAAAAATAATTTGTAATTATTGACAAAAAAATTTTGTGATGTATAATTAGGGTAAAGGCGAAAGAAAATAACCTTAAATCAAAAATACACAATCACAATGGAAAGAGGGACTTTTTGATGGCAACAAAGAAAGCGGCTGCTAAAGCAGCTGAAAAAGAAACAACAAAGGTAACCAAGGCTGCCGAGACCGTTAAGGAGACAAAGGCAACCGCGACAAAAGCTGCTGCGGAGAAGAAGGCTCCCGCCAAGAAGGCAGCTCCCAAAAAGGCAGCTCCCAAGAAGCCCGCAGAGGCTAAGGTTGATTTCTTTGTAGAGTTCGGCGGCGTTCAGGTTTCGATCGACGAAGTTGTTTCCAACGTTAAGGCTACACTCGGCAAGGACGCAAAGGAAATCAAAGTATATCTCAAGCCCGAAGAAAGCAAGGCTTACTTTGTAGCTGACGGCGAAGAGAAGGAAATGGACGTATTCTTCTGCTAATCAGCTGAAACAAACCACACAAATTCAAACACAATTTCACAATTTCATTTTTTCAAACACAATTTCACAATTTCACAATTTCAACAATCACGGCTGCCGACGGCAGCCTTTTTGTTTTGCGCGCGCCGGTGGGCGCTTTTTCCGCCTGCGCCGGTGGGCGCTTTTTCCGCCTGCGCCGGTGGGCGCTTTTTCCGCCTTTGGAAAGGTCAGTATTGACAAAGCCTTCCTGCAACGGCGGGTCATAACGCGGGCTGTGAGGTAACCTTATACGCAAACGTCAGGTGCGCGGAGAAAGTGCCCACCGGCACACGGCGGATCGGAACGCGGGCTGTGAGGTAACCTTATACGCAAACGTCAGGTGCGCGGAGAAAGTGCCCGCCGGCACACGGCGGATCGGAACGAAAACTGTGAGGTAACCTTTCTCGCAAACGTGATGACATTCATAGAAAGGTTTTCCGGTAACCATAGTGACAGCCCTTGCGGCTGTCATCAGGCATAACCCCAAATTGAGCTAAAAAAGCTCCCTCATTACAAGGAAGCTTTCATGGTTTCGGGTTTTGGCTCAAAACAGCTCTCCGTCGGGCGATTCCTCGTCCTCGGGTTTTTCGGGTTCTTCAGGTTCCTCGGGCGGCACGGTCTGCTCCTCAAATGGGCTTGAGGCGTACTCGTTTTCGTTGGAGCAGGCTACGGTTATATCTACAACGTCCTGCTTTTCAAAGCTCTCTCCGTTTTCGGATGCCGACGCCGCGGCGGAATAGAGGAAGTCGTTGCGGCTCTCTATTATCTGACGGTAGCAATCGCGCGCCTTGGCGATCTTCGCCTTGCAGTTGTCGATAAGCTCAAGCAGCTTCTCTTCCTTTTCGCTCTGAGGCTCCGCGCCTTTTTTAAGCTGCTCATAATAATCCTTGCCAAGCGCAATATAGGCGCGGTTCATCAGCTCGCACTCGCTCTTGATCAGGGTTCTCAGGCGGTTGAGCTTCGCCTTTGTGCGGCTTTTATCGATAATATCCTGTGCAAGGTTGGAAACGCCGCTCACGGCGATTCCGACGGTTTCTACAATTGTATTTATAACTGTCATCGTGATCCTCTCCCGGACAATGGATTTTTCATCACTAATATTATGACAGATTATCGCAGTAAAATCAACATTTTTTTAAAAATATCTTGTTAAATGTTCCGATAGTTGATATAATTACAGCAAAGAGGTGTTAGTATGCCCGACAACAAGGTTAACAAGGCTGTCGTCTGCCCCATGTGCGGAGAGCTGGGCAAGGCGGAAATATATACAAGCGTCAACGTCACCAAAGCCCCGGGCTTTCGCCCGCGCGTGCTTGAGGGCGAGCTGTTTTCGTGGACGTGCCCCAACTGCAACTACAACGCGAGGCTGACGTATCCCATACTCTATAACGACATGAAAAACCGGTTCATGATATATCTTATTCCCAAGGTTGACCGATTTCAGCTGTGCGACAAGGAGCTTGAGGAAAAGTACGGCAACCTGCGCAACATAAGCAAGCGCGTGGTGCCCGACTTCAACTCCTTTAAGGAAAAGATTTTTATTTTTGAATCGGGGCTTGACGACATGGCTGTTGAGCTGACCAAGGTGGCGATAAGCCAGACCGTTTCCAAAAAGCTTGACGGCGCCGAGGTCAACGAGGGCTATCTGTCGATGTATGACCGCGAGAGCAACACGATGGGCTTTACATACTTTACGGGCGAGGAACGCTCGCCGTATGTTCAGACCGCGCGGCTTGAGATCTACGGCAAGTCGAAGGACATCGTTGAGACCTTTGCCATCAAGGACAAAAAGCTGAAGGGCTTTATTAAGATCGACCGCGAGTGGGCGGAAAACATTCTGTACCGCTACAAGCGCAACAAACAGATTGAAAAGCTGAACCGGATAAAAACCTGATGCGTCGGTGGACGCTTTCTCCGCCTTTTTAAAGGTCGGTATTAACAATACCTTTCTGAGACGGCGGGTCAAAGGTAGTGCGGACAACTATGTGTTTCATTATGCGAATAAGAATCCCATTCATGTTTGGAAGCATCCATCGACAGGAGGTAATGATATGAGCGTATATGAAAGCATTATCAGAGGATTAACGGAAGCGATAGACTACGAAAGCGGCAACGGCAAGGCGCGCGTTACAAAATGCACGGTAAATCAAGCCCCGGAGTTTTCATCACAGGAAATAAAGGATATTCGCAAAAGCTTTGGCATGACGCAGATTACATTTGCCGAGGTCATGGGAGTATCCGTTAAAACCGTCGAGGCATGGGAAGCCGGCACAAATAAACCGATAGGTTCGGCAAGACGTTTTTTGAGCGTGCTCAAAGCAGAGCCGGAACTGCTTGTAAAAGCTAATATTATTTCCGCGTGATTCCAAAACAAATCGCCGCAACTGCGTTATTACTTGCGCAGCGCGGCGATTTATTATTATTATCTTCCGGTCAAAGTCTTTCGACCGCCCGAGCTCTGTTTGAGCATAAGCAGGAATATAGCGAAAACATAGACCGCGCTGACGGCAATGTTGACATACATCATCTCTCTGAAAATGAACATCAGCGCGACAAAGCTTGCGGCTATTGCGCATAGCATGACCACAAAGCTGCCCCTGAACGCGCATTTGTGCTTTGCGTACCTTCCCGTGAGGAACATGAAGGTGAAGAACAGCACAAACGAACCCACAAGCAATACGGTTTTTTGCAAAAGATCAATGCCGTCGTCGCGCATGAACTCCAGCGCTACCGAAAGGTTGTTGAGCGCGAATATCATAAACACGTGTATCATCATATAGCCCGTGCCGTTGGTCACTGTTTCGCGGTCGATTATCCTGTTGTAAAGCGTGCCGTAGCACAGGAACAGACCCACGACTATCAGAAACGCCATGGTTGAAAAATAAATACTGCTCGGGGTCAGCTCATCCGAAAAATAAGAGGATAGCGATATTATCATCTCGCCGAAGGTGAACACGACGTACAGCATGACCCTCTCGGACAGGTGGGGGAAATCTACCGGCACCATCGAGCTGAGCGCGCCCGAAAGAATGGTTGCGACAATGCCGAACACAATGGGCACATAGGCTATGGCTGTGCCGGTAAGCGAAAACACGAGGATGTTGACGCCGACAAGCGCCGCCTCGGCAAAAATGATCGCCGCCCTGCGCTTCAGCTGAACCGACAGCCACGGAGCGTCCTTTTGATTGCGCAGCTCTATAAGGTGCTGCGCCGCTATGTTTACAAGAATAAGCGCCCATGCGATGTTGAAGCGGTATAACGACGCGCTGTTAAAATCCGAGGATATTCCGTCCGCCATGTGATAGAGCAGATACATGTTGATAAACATGAACACATAGTCGCGCACGCCGTTTCTGCCGTAAATGTTAATATAGAACGTCGTGAAGCTCCATATCTGAATGACCGCAAGCGTGCAAAACACATAGGCAAGAAACATTTCGCCCGTGACATACCCGTTGTCAACATGGTGCAGCAGCAAATTGTTTCGCCCGATAATAAAAACAAATATCAGGTCGTATATCAGCTCAAGGTATTCGACCTTTTTTTCTTTTGGCTGTTCGGTCACAGGCTCCTCACTCCCATCTATGATCATGTAATAATAATATCAAAAACCGCAGAAAATGTCCAGCAAAAAACGTGTGCGGTCAAAACAAAAGCCCTCCCTGACAGGAAGGCTTTGAAAGCATTTAGGCAATACCGCATAATTCAGGTGTGCGGATTGCAAGGTAAGGCTGTCGCCTTGCCGAGATTTTTTGGGCAAGCTGACGGAACAATATTCAAGCAAGCCGTGCGCCTTGAATTGTGCGGTGTTGCCTTTATTTTACGTCGCGCTTTTTGAAGATAACATAGGTTAGCACCGTGAACAACACTATGAACACAGCCGAAACCAAAACAGCGTTGATAACGTTTGTGTTTGTTATTGCATCCACCGAGCCCATGAGAGTATCGGGGAACAGGTTGCCTACGTTGACCTCCGTCTTAAATATAGTCATAATAGCGGTGTTGACGCCCAGATAGAGCAGGTTGAGCGAACCCGTAGCAAAAATGACAGCCATTACTATAGCGAAGCTCTTGGTTTTTATTCCAACCGCGAACAGCATAAGCACGGAGCAAATGGCGATCGAGAGCAGCCATCTGAGCAGGAAGGTGAAAACGCCGCCCGCTATTTCGGAATCGACAACAAGGCTTCCGCCCAATGCCGAGCCGAGTACGTTACCGATAGAGCCGACCGCAAAAAAGATGAGGTTGTGAATGGCAACAACGATGAGCTTTGCGATAACAATGCTGCCCCTGTTCTTTACCTGACCGGCAATGTTTTTTATGTAGCCGCCGGCAAAGTCGGAATACATGAAGGATACCGCCGAGATATACACCATTATCATCAGAAGCCCTGCAAAAGGAGAGGCGATAGAACCCGAAATCGCCGAAAGAGCGGCGGGCTCGTTGGGAGCTACCAGCTTTACAACTATGGGAATGACCGCACAAATAATGACGTTAAGTGCGAAACCGATAGCCATCAGCACAATAAAAAGCTTTGTGGTTCTCAGCTTGTACCACTCCATTTTTACCAAGTTAAGCATTTTTCTTTCCTCCTGTCAGGCTGAGGTAATAGTCCTCAAGCGAAATGTTTGTTGTGTGGAGCTCATAAACCGAAACTCCGCTGCCGACCAGCACCTTGTTGATCTCTGCGGTTCTGTCAAGGCAATCGTTTATGCGTATGCCCTCGGGGGTGAGCTCTGCGCCCGCAATTCCCATCGACCTTATTATCTCGACCGAGCGTTCGTTGTTGTCGGTCTTGACCGTAACATACTGTCCGCAGCGCTTCATAAGCTCTTCGTTTGTGAACTCGTCGATAAGCTCGCCGTTGTTGATGATACCGTAGGAATCCGCAAGCTTGCCCAGCTCGTCAAGAATATGGCTGGAGATCATTATGGTTATGCCCTTTTCATCTCTGAGTCTTTCAAGGGTCTCTCTCACTTCTACTATTCCCTGGGGGTCAAGACCGTTTATCGGCTCGTCAAGCACGATAAGCTTTGGGTCGCCGGTAAGCGCAAGAGCTATGCCAAGACGCTGACGCATACCAAGCGAGAAGGAGCCCGCGTTTTTCTTGCCCGTATCGGAAAGACCCACTATTTTCAAAAGGCTGTTAACATATTCCTTTGAATAGCAGTTCATGGCTATGCACTTTATTTTAAGATTGTCAAACGCCGTGCGGTTGGGATAAATGCCGGGGCTTTCAATAAGCACGCCTATGCCGCTGTCGTTGCCGCTGTTGATGGTATAGCTGCCGCTCGTGGGGCTTGAAAGACCGCTTATCATTCTCATAATGGTGGTTTTGCCTGCGCCGTTTCTGCCTATCAGACCATATATCTCACCCTCGCGGATATGGATGTTTACATTGTCGGCGGCAAGCTTTTCGCCGTACCTTTTTGTCAGATTGTCGGTTGTAAGAATATATTCCATATCGGTATCTCCTTTTCGTTTGAATTATGTCTGCATTACAGCATGCAGACCGTCAGAGAAGCATTACAAAATGCGGGATCACAAATATCGGTCGGGAAGATCGCCTCCCGACCGAAAAACCTTTGCAATGGCTTATGCTTTTTTGTACATCTTCTCGTAGTAGTTCATATAGTCGCCCGAGGTGATCTTGTTCATCCACTCCTCGTTGGCAAGATACCACTCGATGGTTTCGGCAATGCCCTGCTCAAAGGTGTATGCGGGAGCCCAGCCGAGCTGAGTGGTGATTTTGGTGTTGTCAATGGCATAGCGGCGGTCGTGGCCGGGTCTGTCCTTTACGTACTTGATAAGATCCTCCGACTTGCCGAGGGTCTTGATGATCAGCTTAACGATCTCGATATTAGCCTTTTCGTTGTTGCCGCCTATGTTGTAGATCTCGCCGATAACGCCCTTGTGAAGCACGGTGTCGATGGCGTTGCAGTGATCGGAAACATGCAGCCAGTCGCGGATCTGCATTCCGTCGCCATATACGGGAAGCTGCTTGCCGCTTTTGCAGTTGTTGATCATAAGCGGAATAAGCTTTTCGGGGAACTGATAGGGACCGTAGTTGTTTGAGCAGCGTGTGATGTTGACGGGCATTCCGAAGGTCTCGTGGTATGCTCTTACAACCATGTCCGCGCTCGCCTTTGACGCCGAGTAGGGGCTGTTGGGCGACAGCGGAGTGGTTTCCTCAAACATTCCCGTCTTGCCCAGAGCGCCATATACCTCGTCGGTGGAAACCTGCAGGTATTTTACGCCGTCCTTAAACTCGCGCGAATACTTGTCGTCGGGATCGACCTTCCAAAAACGCTTGGCAACGTCGAGCAACGTCTGTGTGCCGATAACGTTTGTGGTGAGGAAGATCTCGGGCTCGGTGATGGAACGGTCAACGTGGCTTTCCGCAGCAAAGTTGACCACCGTGTCTATGTCGTACTTCTCAAAGATCTCGGTCAGCGCCTCGCGGTCGCGGATGTCGGTCTTGAGGAAGGTGTAACGGGGATCATTTTCGATGTCGGTAAGGTTGTCAAGGTTGCCCGCATAGGTCAGCGAGTCGATATTGATGATGTTGTAGTCGTGGTTTTTGAGCATATGGTGAACGAAGTTGGAGCCGATAAAGCCCGCTCCGCCCGTAACAAGAATGTTTTTCATATTGAATCTCCTCGTATAATATTATTATCTATATAAATAATACATTGGTTTAGCTTGTTTGTATTGCGCGGCGACCGGTCTATCCCTCTTTTTTCAAGGTTACATAGGAAAAGAAGTTTGGATCGCCTAAAACGTAGGAAAGCTTTTCTCCGTCCTGCTTAAGCGTGAGAACGTCGTTTTCGGGTTTGCTCGTTTCCGACGTCTGACCGTTAAAAACAGACTTGGCGTAATCCGCCTTCAAAACAAGTTGACCCTCGCCGACGGTATATGAGCCGCGGGCTTCGTGGGTGCTTTCCCTTGAATTGACAGGCTCGGGAAGATTGTAGTAATACTCGGATAAGCTGTATGTTCCGTCCTCGTTGAGTATCACGGTCGCCTCGTAGCCGGCATTGTTATCCCTGTGCAGCTCGTCTGCCCATTCGTAGCTTTCAACCGTCCATGTGCCGACGTAGGCGGGCTTTTCGCCCGAGCAGGCGCACAGCATAAGCATTGTCACAGCCAAAAGCGCCGCCGCCGAAAGCTTTTTTATTGCGCCTGTCATTTGTTGTCCTCGGCTAAATTGATCAGATACTGTCCGTATTCGGTCATTTTAAGCTCCTCACCCAGCTCTTTGAGCTTTTCGGTGGTGATGTAGCCCTTGCGCCACGCGATCTCTTCTATGCAGCTGATGTACAAGCCCTGCATAGACTGTATGGTCTGCACATACTCGGCAGCCTTAAGCAGTCCGCCGGGTGTGCCGGTGTCGAGCCACGCCATGCCTCTGCCCAGCAGAACAACGTCGAGCTCGCCGTTTTCAAGGTAAATGCTGTTGATGGAAGATATTTCAAGCTCGCCTCTTGCCGAGGGCTTGATGCTCTTGGCGTAACGGATAACATTGTTGTCGTAGAAGTAAAGTCCGGGAACCGCGTAGTTCGACTTGGGCTTGGCGGGCTTCTCCTCGATTGACAGCACCTTGCCGTTTGCGTCAAACTCAACCACGCCGAAGTCGGAGGGCTTGAGCACAGGATAACCGAACACGGTAGCGCCCTGCTGCTTTTGCTTTGCCTTAAGCAGCATATTGGGGAAGTTCTGACCGTAAAAGACATTGTCGCCAAGAATGAGGCAGACGCTGTCGTCGCCTATGAACTCCTCGCCCAGAATAAACGCCTGGGCAAGTCCGTTGGGCTTTTCCTGAACGGCATAACTGATTGAAATGCCGAGCCGCGAGCCGTCGCCCAAAAGCTCTTTGTATATGGGGGTGTCCTCGGGCGTTGAGATAACAAGGATGTCTCTTATCTCTGCCAGCATAAGGATGGACAGCGGATAGTAAATGAGCGGCTTGTCATAAACCGGAAGCAGCTGCTTGGAAACGGTTTTTGTCATGGGATAGAGCCTTGTGCCCTTTCCTCCCGCAAGAATTATGCCTTTCATAGCTTCAACTCCTTAATAGTTCTTTATAGGCGCCTTCATAAACAGCCAGATGGTGAATATGATAAAGGGAATGATCATCAAAATTCTGCCCCACAAAAGCACGCGGCAGTTTTTGTCGCCGTTTATGGGTGTTTTGATTTTCTCCTCGGGATGGTTGAGGATGAGCAGCAGCGCGGCGCATACAACGGCTACGCCCGAAAACAGCGGAGTGTAGTAAATAAGCAGGCTGTCGTTGTCTCTGAGCCAGGTGCTGATGCTGGTGTATGCCTTTTCCTCTCCGCCAATGGGCACCGAATACCCGAAGAAGCGCTGAATAAGCGAAAGATTGAGCGACTTTGCGCGGAAAAGGCTGGTGTTCTGGCGGAAGCCCATCTTGAGCAGAAGTCCCGCAGCCATAGAGGTTTCGAGGATTCCGTTGTAGAAGTACATCCTCTTGTGCTGAACCATCATAATATAGAGGAACGGCGCAAGGGTGGCCAGACGGTAATAGGTGAACGGCGAGAACATGAGATACGCCGTATTGGTGAGCGTTACAAAATAGATTACATACTTTGCAATGTGAACCTCGCCTGCGCGAACGTCGTCAAGCGTAAAGTCGCGCGTATATGCGTACAGAAGTATCAGCACAAGCGCTATTGCAAAGAACGATATGCCGCCGAAGCAGGTGTCGAGGTTTGTGGGGAACATCTGCTCAAGCATGTGCTTTGAGGGTCCCAGCTCGATCGACTCCTTGTACATGGGCGCGCCGAGGAAAATAAGCTTCTGAAGCGCAAGTCCCGATACGCTGACGGCAGCCTTTAAAATCGCCTTGATGATGTTCTTCTCATAAAGCAGAAGCACGGCGAGGAAGGCAAACAGGAAGAAGGGCTTTATGGCGATAGCCACCGCCGACCAGATGATGAAGCCCTTTTGGCTGCCCTTTAGCAGGCAGTAAATGCCGATTACCGACGGAACCATCATAATGATGTCGTTCTGTCCGGCGTAATAAACTCCCAGATAAATAAAGGTGGAGCTTGCGGTGAGGAACACCGCCCACATAGCCTTTATTCTGTCGTTTGTGATGAGCATGGTTATCTTGTGGGTGTATTTGAGCATGATGCCCGTAAGCAAAATGCCGAAAAGCTTTGACCACGCCATCAGCACCGCAGAATGCATGATGTCCTTGCCGAAGAATCTTTGCGCTATCCAGATGGGAATGTTCCAGATAGACAGCGGAAGCACCGAAAACAGCTCGCTGCCCAGGTACTGGTGCTGAACGTTGTGCAGGTTTTTGGCGGTAAACTCGTACAGGTTGCGGATGTTGCCGTCAAAGGTGACGTCGAGCACGTTGGTTGACCAGATGGTCAGGCTGTGCATATCCACAAAAGAGATAGCCACAAACATGAACAGCACGGTAGCGCCCAGCATTATCCACTCTCCGAGCAAAACCCTGTCGGAGCGGTATTTTTCCAAAAACGCTTCTTTTATCTTCATATTATCCCCACTTTCCTCTGTGTCAGAACGGCAGAAGTCCTCCGAGCGAAAACAGCGCTATGCCCGCAAGGATCAGCAGCATTCCGATGACTTTTTTTGTTGTAAATCTCTCTTTTAAGAAAAAGTATCCCAAAACCGCCACAAAGATGTAGCCCGCGCTCTCGTAGATGGGTCCCGCGGAAACATCCACGAACTTGTAGCAATACATGGTGATGAGCATTGAGCAGAAAAACATGCCGTATGCCGCTATCACCAGGGGATTGAGATATTCCCCGAGCTTTGTGTCGTATGTTCTGTCGGCGCTTTTTTTGAGCATTATCTGCGATACCGAGGAAATGAGCACCGAGAACAGGAACACAAACGAAAAAATAAGTACAAGCTGTCCGTCACTCATTGCTCGTCACCACCAATACAACGCCCGCAAAAACAATAAGCGAGCCGACTATTTTATACCATGTTATTGAGTCGCCCAAAAACAGCGCGCCCCACAGCATTCCCCAGGCTATGCATATCGCCTTGTTGGTGAACGCCACGGTGAGCGGAAGCTTTTTGAGCACCTGCTGCCACAGCAGGGCGTAAATGCCCAAAACCAAAACGGCAAGACCCGCAAACAGTAAAAAGTAAAAGGATAAAAACTCCTGCTGAAACGCGAGCTTCATAAACACGCCCACAAGCGAGTACATGAACAGAATAAAATGCAGCAGGCCATATACCTTTATATCAAACCTTTTCTTCATCCTGCTTCACTCCGCGTCCTACGGTTCTGCGCACCACATACTGAGGCGAGCGGTTTATGCTTATGTATATTCTTCCCACATATTCGCCGATCATGCCCAGCATAAGCATGAGCATACCTCCGACAAACAGCATTACCGCCATGGTAGAGCTGTAGCCCAGGGGGGCGGCGGGATTGATTATCAGCTTATTGATAATTATGTAAAGCCCGTACAAAAAGCCGATTATAGCCGTGAACACGCCCATAAAGGTGGCTATTCGCAGCGGCTTTACCGAAAAAGATGTAAAGCCGTTTACCCACAGCAGCAAAAGCTTGCCGAAGCTGTAGCCGCTTTCGCCCTCGAGCCTTTCGCGGTGCTGAACCTCTACATTGGTCACCTTGTTGGTAACGCGGAGCAGCAGACCGCTGATGTAGGGGAACGGGTTGGGGTAACGCAGCACCTCGTCGATAACAAAGCGCTTGCAGGCAAAGTAGCTCATTATTTTGAGCTCCTTGGGCTTGTTGATAAGCCATTGAGCCATCTTGTCGTTTATCTTGCTGCCGAAGTTGCGGAAGCCCGAGTGCTGCTTGTTTTTGTATTCGGCAAACACAAGGTCAAACTCTCCGAGCTTGTCTATAAGCGAGAACATCTCGTTTGCGGGCGTCTGGCCGTCGTCGTCAAGACAAACCACAACATCGCCCGTTACATATCCGAAGCCCGCCATAATAGCCGAGTGCTGACCGAAGTTGCTTGCAAGGTCGATGCCCGTTATATGGGGATTATTCTGCGCAAGCTCGGTTATGGTGCCGAACACGCCGTCGGGCGAGCTGTCGTTTACAAGGATTATTTCGTAGTCGTACTCCGCGCGCTTGGTAACGGTGGAGACGATCTCATCCACCACCGTTCCTATGGTATTCTGTGAACGGTAGCAGGGGATCACAAAGGATATTTTCGGCATTGTATCAAGCCTCCTTTTTCCACTCTCTTCTCAAAATGCCCATAAAGACCATGTCATAGCCCGTGCCGTCTATGATAACGTCGTCGCGGAACACGCCCTCTTTCTTAAAGCCCGCGTTCTCATAGCTCTTTATAGCGCGGGGGTTGTCCGCAAACACGCGCAAAAACACGCGGTTGAGCTTAAGCTCCTCAAAGGCGTAGTCAAGCGCGAGCCTTGCCGCCGCCGAGCCGACACCCCTGCCGCGGCAGGATTCCTCGCCTATAAAAATGCCGTACTCGCACTTTTTGTTGACGGGGTCTATATCTCTGAGATAAACCGAGCCGACCTCGTTTTCGCCGTCGCAGATAATAAACTGAACGACGTCACCCGTTTCGATGCGGTTATGGAACCAGTTGAGGTGAGCCTCCTCGGTAAGCGGAGTTCTGTATATAAAATGCTCAACCACCGAAGGGGCGTTGCGCCACTTTACTATCTTGGCGGTGTCCGCCTCGGTGATTTTTCTGATTGTAACGTTGTTGCTCATAGCTTAACCCTTATAAAACGCGATGACCGCGTCGATCGCCTTGGTGATGTCCTCGTCCGTCAGGCCGTAGTACATGGGCAGTCTTACCAGACGCTCGCTCTCGCGCGTGGTGTATTTGTCCTCGCCGTGGAAGCGTCCGAACTTTTTGCCTGCGGGAGCGGAATGGAGCGGAATGTAGTGGAACACCGCCATAACGCCGTTTTCCTTAAGATAAGAGATAAGGCGCGTTCTCTCCTCGATATCCTTTGTTTTGAGGTAGAACATGTGGGCATTGTGCTTGCAGTCCTCGGGAATGATCGGGCGCTCAACAAAGCCGTCGCGCTCAAGCTCCTCAAAGGCGTCGTAGTAACGCTGCCACGAAGCAAGGCGGTTGTCGTTTATCATGTCCGCCTTCTGAAGCTGAGCCCACAGATAAGCGGCGTTCATATCGCTGGGAAGATAGGACGAGCCGAAGTTTACCCAGGTGTATTTATCTATCTGACCGCGCAAAAAGCGGCTTCTGTCGGTGCCCTTTTCGCGGATGATCTCCGCCTCGTCTGCCATTTTGGGATCCTTTATGAGCAGCGCGCCGCCCTCGCCCATGCTGTAGTTTTTGGTTTCGTGGAAGGAGTAGCAGCCGTAGTCGCCGATGGTTCCAAGAGCTCTGCCCTTGTACTCGGACATAACAGCCTGAGCCGCGTCCTCAACAACGGCGAGGTTGTGCCTTTTTGCTATCTCGGTAATTGTGTCCATCTCGCAGGCAACGCCGGCGTAGTGAACAGGCACGATCGCCTTTGTTTTGTCGGTGATCGCGTCCTCAATAAGCTTTTCGTCTATATTCATGGTATCGGGACGGATATCGACAAAGACTATTTTTGCGCCGCGCAACACAAAAGCGTCGGCTGTAGATACAAAAGTGAACGACGGCATAATGACCTCGTCGCCGGGCTGAATGTCGAGCAGCAGCGCAGCCATCTCAAGCGAATGGGTGCAGGAGGTGGTGAGCAGCGCCTTGGCTGTGCCGGTCTTGTCCTCAAGCCACTTGTTGCAGAGCTTTGTAAACTGACCGTCGCCGCAGATCTTCTGCGCCTTGACTGCCTGCATGATATAGTCCGGTTCCGTTCCCAAAAACGGAGGTACGTTAAAAGGTATCATAAACTATCCCTTCCTTAAATAAGTACAATATGGTTTGGTAATTATTCTCATACACAATAATTATATTATAACAGCACTCAAAAGTCAACAATCCAAGCCGTTTTTCGGGTGTTTGTACGGCAATTATTTGTGAGAATTTTTGACCGCTTCGGCAAATCTTTTTGTACTATTTGGTATCGGCGGTCACTTTACGCAAGCCGTATTCATACTATTTACGAAAAAACGGCCGGGCAAACGGTGCATATCAACATGCTGCCTGTCTTCCCGACCGGTGTCTTTATTATTAATCTGTAACCGATATTACTCCGCGTCGTCTTCCTCTGTATCGGAAGAATCCTCGGACTCATCGTTTTCCTCCGCCGTCTCCTGTGCCTTATCGGCGGCGGGAGCGGTCTCCTGCATTGCGGCTTCCTCTTCCTCAGCCTCAACGGCGTCGGCTATCTCGTCTGCCTCTAACAGGTCTGCCTCGATGCCGCCTGCAAGCACGCGACGCTCGTCTTCCTCCTCGGGCTCCTCGTCGTCCTCCGACGCAAGCTCAAAGCCGCTGAAAAAGCTGTAGGGAAGTCCGTAGCCCAAAGCCACCGACGAAAGCGCGGTTATAACGCTGAGCTTGCCCGTCAGCGCATCTGCGGCAAACACATCGTGCAGGGGCATGAACGCGGCGATCGAAGCGACAATGATATACAGCGTGGGCAGCACCAGAATAATAAGCGTAAGCGGTGAAAAGCGCTTGACTGCCTTGCCGTCGCCCACTCTTGTTGCGTAAAACAGCAGCAGACCGAACACGGCATACACCAGAACGGTGATGATCTGTGCGGGTACCGTGTCTATGCTTGCGGTAAAGTTAGAAAAGAAATTTGCGCAAACAATGAATGCGATTATCAAAAAAGCGGAAAAGAAAAGATTTATCGTTTCTCTTTTATTTGTTTTTTTCATGAGTGTTACCTCCCGATATTTGATTGCTTTTTTTAAGGCAATACCGCATAATTCAGGTGTGCGGATTGCACAGTAAGATTTTTCGTCAGGTCGAGGTAAGGCTGTCGCCTTGCCGAGATTTTTTGGGCAAGCTGACGGAACAATATTCAAGCAAGCCGTGCGCCTTGAATTGTGCGGTGTTGCCTTAACTGCTCTTATTACTTTACCACACCCCCGCAAAAAAATCAAGTTTTTTATTTCGGGACGGAAAGGTCGGTTCATAGCTATACCTCGGTGTCCACTCTCTAAGAAAAGTCTGTTTTTATTTCAGGGCAGAAAGGTCGGTTCACAGCTATACCTCGGTGTCCCGACTGTTATGTTTGGCAAAATTGGTAGCTGTGGGCAACTCTCAAAGAAATAACTGCACGACATCTCGGTTATCCGACTGTTATGTTTGGCAAAATTGGTAGCTGTGGGCAACTCTCAAAGAAACAATTGCATGACATCTCGGTTATCCGACTGTTATGTTTGGCAAAATTGGTAGCTGCGGGCAACTCTCACGGAAAAAACGCATAATCAAAAGCTTCATTTACATCGTAGTGACAGCCCTTGCGGCTGTCACACAAAAACGCAGTAACGCTGCATTAATAAAGGCGACCGCGCGGGTCGCCTCAAACAAACAATATAATCCGATTTAATCACAGGCTTGGTCAGTCCTTACGCTTTTTTGCGGCAAAGCACGCCCAGCCGCCGTCAAGGTGCTCGTCGGTTATCTCAAAATATTTTGAGACCTCCGCCTTTACCTCCTCGGCGCGGGTATCTATTATTCCGCTCATCACATAAACTGCGTCGTCCTTCATAAAACCGGCTATGCCCTTTGACAAAAACTTTATCGCGTCGGCTACAATATTAGCCAGCACAAGGTCATACTTGCCCTCGACCTTGTCGGTAAAGCTGCCGCACACGGCGGTATATCGGTCGGCAACGCCGTTAAGCTCCGCGTTTTCGGCGGCTGTCTGCACCGCCTTTTCGTCAATATCAACGCCAACAGCGCTGTCGGCGCCCATAAGCAGGGCGGCAATGCTCAGAATACCGCTTCCGCAGCCCACGTCAAGCACCTTATCGCCCGGCTTCATGTACTTTTCGCACATTTCAAGGCAAAGGCGGGTGGTTTCGTGACCGCCCGTGCCGAACGCAAGACCGGGGTCGATGTTAAGCACCATCCTGTCACCGGCGTCGTAATCCTCGTACCAGCTCGGCACTATCATAAGGCCCTTGCCAACGGCAATTGGCTTAAAATACTGCTTCCAGTTGTTGCGCCAGTCCTCCTCGGCGCAATCCAGCAGCTCGATCTCATGCTTTATTCCCGCGGAAGCAAAGCTCTCCGAAAGAAATGTGACCGCCTCGGCCGGAGACTCGCCGGGGTCGATATAAGGTCGATATGCGCTATATCCTCGACCTCCTGCTCCAGCGCGCGGTAATCCTCTATATATATACCGCCGGGAGCCGCCTCGCCGGCTATGTCGGCAGCGCGGTCAACATCAGCCGCGTCAACGCTTATCTTTATTTCCGTCCAGCTGTTCATCAGTCAAACAAGTCCTTTATTTTATCGAAAAAGCTTTTGCGCTTTGCGTAGTTCTTCTCGCCTATAGAGGAATCGAACTGCCGCACCAGCTCCTTTTGCTTTGCGTTCAGGTTCTTCGGTATCTCAACAACCACCTTGACGTACTGATCGCCCTTGCCGCGACCGCCAAGATGCGGGATTCCCCTGCCCTTAAGCTTGAACACGTCGCCCGGCTGAGTGCCCTCGTGAATTGTGTAGCGAACCTTTCCGTCCAGAGTGGGAACCGTAACATCGGTGCCGAGCACAGCCTGGGCATAGGTAATGGGAAGGTCGCACCAGACGTCGTCGCCGCGGCGCTCAAACAGGCTGTGCCTGCGCACGCCCACAACAACGTGCAGATCGCCGGAGGGGCCGCCGTTGTAGCCGGCGTTGCCGTGACCCGACACATTGAGGATCTGACCCTCGCGTATGCCTGCCGGAATGTTGATATCCACGGTGCGGTTTTTTCTTTGCCTGCCCGAGCCGCTGCACTTGCGGCAGGGAGAGTCGATTATCTTGCCCTTGCCGTGGCAGGCGTCGCAGGCGCGCTGGGTCTGAAAAACACCGAACGCGGTGCGCTGGTTGTCGGTGACTGTGCCCGAGCCGCCGCAGACCGTACAGGTTTTTGCCTGGGTTCCCGGCTGTGCGCCCGTACCGTGACATTCGTCGCAGGTGCCCGTGCAGCTGTAGCTGACTGTCTTTTTGCAGCCCTTTGCAGCCTCCTCAAAGGTGATGGTTATGTTGGTTTCTATGTCGTTGCCGCGAGACGGCGCGTTTGCTCCGCGCGAACGCCTGCCGCCGAAGCCGCCCATAAAGCTTGAAAAAATATCCTCAAGGTCTATGCCGCCGCCGAACGGGCTTCCGCCAAAGGGGCCTCCGCCTGCCCCTGCGCCGTAGTTGGGGTCAACGCCCGCGTGACCAAACTGGTCGTAGCGCGCCTTTTTGTCCTTGTCGGACAGCACCTCATACGCCTCGTTTGCCTCCTTCATCTTCTCCTCACATTCCTTGTCGTCGGGGTGAAGGTCGGGATGGTATTTTTTTACGCATTGGCGGTACGCCTTTTTTATTTCATCGTCCGAGGCGCCCTTGTTTATGCCGAGCACCTCGTAATAATCTCTTTTTTCTGCCATTTATCTGCCCTCCGTATATTTACGGTTATTGCGGAAACAGGGCGACCGCACGGGTCGCCCCTATTAACATTTATAATCAGTTGCCGTCAACGTCGGTAAAGTCGGCGTCATACACGTTGGGGTCGCCGCCGTTGTCGTTGGGCTGAGCGTCCTGCTGCGGAGCGCCGTTCATGTCGGGAGCGCCCTGCTGCGGAGCCGCCTGCTGATAAAGCTTTGCCGAAACCTCGTACAGAGATTTTTGCAGGTCGTCCTTGGCTGCCTTGATAAGCTCTGTGTCGTTCTTTGAGATAGCGTCCTTAACAGCCGCAACCTTGGTGTTGATGGTGTTCTTGTCGTCCTCGCCGAGCTTGTCGCCGTTCTCCTTGATGAGCTTCTCGGACTGATAAGCAAGATTCTCCGCCTCGTTCTTGGCGTCAACCTCCTCGCGGCGCTTTTTATCGTCAGCCGCAAACTGCTCTGCGTCCTTGACCGCCTTGTCAATGTCCTCCTTGCTCATGTTGGTGGAGGATGTGATGGTCACCTTCTGCTCCTTGCCGGTGCCCAGATCCTTGGCGGAAACGTTTACGATGCCGTTCTTGTCTATATCAAAGGTAACCTCGATCTGCGGGATTCCGCGCATTGCGGGAGCTATGCCTGCAAGGGTGAAGATGCCGAGCTGCTTGTTGTCGCGGGCAAACTCACGCTCACCCTGGAGCACGTTGATCTCAACCTGAGTCTGGTTGTCTGCCGCTGTAGAGAAGATCTGCTTTTTGGTTATCGGGATAGCGGTGTTTCTCTCGATGATCTTGGTCATAACGCCGCCCATTGTCTCAACGCCGAGCGACAGGGGAGTAACGTCAACAAGCACCATGCCCTTGACGTCGCCGCCGATAACGCCTGCCTGGAGCGACGCGCCGATGGCTACGCACTCGTCGGGGTTGATGCCCTTGAAGGGCTCCTTGCCGATAAGGCGCTTAACAGCGTCCTGAACGGCTGGGATTCTTGAAGAGCCGCCTACCATAAGAACCTTGTCGATCTCGCCGATTTGCAGACCCGAGTCGGACAGAGCCGAACGCACGGGACCCATTGTAGCCTCTACGAGGTCGGCTGTAAGCTCGTCAAACTTGGCTCTTGTAAGGGTCAGGTCAAGGTGCTTGGGGCCTGTCTGGTCGGCTGTGATAAAGGGCAGGTTGATCGAAGAGGTTGTAACGCCCGAAAGCTCGATCTTCGCCTTCTCGGCAGCCTCCTTAAGGCGCTGCATTGCCATTTTGTCGGTTGAAAGGTCGATGCCTGTTTCTGTCTTGAAGGATTTTACCATCCAGTCGATGATGCGCTTGTCAAAGTCGTCGCCGCCCAGACGGTTGTTACCTGCGGTAGCCTTTACCTCCTGGATACCTTCGCCCATCTCGATAATGGACACGTCGAAGGTACCGCCGCCGAGGTCATATACCATTACGTTCTGGTCGTTTTCTTTATCGACGCCGTATGAAAGCGCAGCTGCCGTGGGCTCGTTTACAATGCGCAGCACGTTGAGTCCGGCGATCTTGCCTGCGTCCTTGGTTGCCTGACGCTGAGCGTCGGTGAAGTATGCGGGAACGGTGATTACCGCGTCGGTAACTGTCTCGCCCAGATAAGCCTCGGCGTCCGATTTGAGCTTTTGCAGGATCATCGCGGAGATCTCCTGGGGAGTGTAGCTTTTGCCGTCGATGTTCACCTTATAGGAGGTGCCCATTTCTCTCTTGATGGAAGAAACGGTTCTTTCGGGGTTGGTGATAGCCTGACGCTTTGCCACCTGACCCACAAGTCTTTCGCCGTCCTTGGAAAAAGCAACTACCGACGGTGTTGTTCTTGAGCCTTCCGCGTTAGCGATAACTACGGGCTCGCCGCCTTCGATAACCGCTACGCATGAGTTTGTTGTACCTAAGTCTATACCAATTGTTTTTGCCATGATTCATTCCTCCGAATTATTGATTGTTTTCTTTTTATATAATATCTGTTTATGTCAGTTTGTGACCTGAACCATCGCGTGACGGATGATCTTGTCTTTGATTTTGTAGCCCGTCTGAAAAACCTGAGCGATTTTTCCCGAGCCGAGCTCCTCGTTGTCGATCATCGACACCGCATTGTGCAGGTTGGGGTCGAAGTCGTCGCCCACGGCGCCGTAAGAGCTGATCTTAAGCTTGTCAAAGGATTTTTCAAGCTGGTTTGAAATAAGCTCAACGCCCTTTACTATCTCGGGATCTGCGTCCTTAAGGTTTTCTATCGCCATTCTTACGCTGTCCGCAACGGGAAGCAGCTCGGTGACCGCCTTTGCCGTGGCGTCGTCATAAAGCGAAAGCTTTTCGTTGGCGGTTCGGGTGCGGTAGTTTGCATACTCCGCTCTGAGCCGCAGGTAGCTGTCCTCCTGCTCATCAAGCTTCTTTTTAAGCTCCGTTACCTCGTCGCTTTTTTCTTCCTTTTTCTCTGCCGCGTCGGCTTTCTCCTCTGCGGCGGTCTCCTCTGCGGGCTCTGCCTCTTCGGTCACTTCCCGCTTATCCTTTTCAACCTCGTCCTTTTTCTTTTTGGACATCGGAATACCTCCTTTTATTCATCGATCAGCCCGCCGATAAGCGAACCGACGCAATCTGCCGTACATTCGATTATCGACCAGGTGCGCGCGTAATCCATTCTGAGAGGGCCTATCACCGCCAGCACCCCCGAGGGACTGCCCTCCGTGATGTACCTTGCCGACACCACCGAGTTTTGCGCAAGCTCTACCCGGCTGTTCTCGGTTCCTATCGAAGCCGCCGTTGTGAGCGGCTGTTTTCCGAGCATTGCCGCAAGGTCGTGGTCGTTTTGCAAAAACGCCAGCAGCCTGTGCGCCCGTGAATAGTCGTCGCCTGCCAAGGGGAGCAGCCTGTGATAGCCGCTGCGGCACACGCTTATTTGCGCGGCAAGCCCGCACGCCTGCATGACCGCCGTAAGCGCCGACGACATGTACAGCGACAGCTCGCCGAAGCCGGCAGCCGCCGTCTGGATGAACGGAAGCCCCACGGAGCCCAGCCGTATGCCGGCAAACGCCTCGTTAAGCGCCTTGTCGAACACCTCAAGCATCTGAGGCGTCAGCAGAAACTCGCAGCGGAACAGCTTTGTTTTTATCACTCCGTTTGAGGCTATCACAACCGCCATTGCGGAATGTGCGCCCGTGGGCACAAAGCT
The DNA here is from genome assembly GCA_902798365.1 of uncultured Ruminococcus sp. Classification (GTDB taxonomy): domain Bacteria; phylum Bacillota; class Clostridia; order Oscillospirales; family Acutalibacteraceae; genus Ruminococcoides. The sequence goes on along the minus strand of CADBWP010000048.1, from coordinate 16,911 downwards.
TATCCTGCGCACCCTGCCGTTTTCGCTGTCGGGTGTTGCGGCTGCCGCGGCAAAGCCCGTAAGCTCGCTTAGGAGCTGCGCCGCGCCCTGAAGAATACTTTCGGGCGAGTCGGCTGCTTCGGACAGGGTCTGCATGATATATTCCCTGCCCTGCTCCGACACGGGCGTTACCTTCATAACGTTATCTACATAGTAACGGTAGCCCGCCTGAGTGGGCACGCGTCCTGCCGAGGTGTGAGGCTGCTCAAGATAGCCGCGCTCGGTAAGCTCTGCCATGTCGTTTCGCACGGTTGCCGACGAAACCTTAAGCCCCGCCTCCTGTATCAGCGATTTTGAGCCGACGGGCTCGCCGGTGGCGATATAGCTTTGCACGATCGCCGATAATATATGTTGTTTTCTTGCAGCAGGCTCCATACCCTTCACCTCGTTTCTCTGAGGGATTAGCACTCTCGGTGGTCGAGTGCTAACTGCTTTATCATTACTATAACCGCAAAGTCAGAAAAAGTCAAGAGCTTTTTAAAATTTTTTCCAAACTTTCACATTTTTCACAAAGCGGTCACACCTGCGCGCGGTGACTGCCGTTAAAAGTCAAAGCCTGCATATAGGTCATATCCTTTAGTATGTCACAAGATGTAGATAAACCTTGCCCGAGTTGCAAAAAAACACAGAATTTTTTAAAAAACGCTTGATTTTCCCCGTGCGATATGCTATGATACTGACTGTATGACCGATATTATAAGGAGGTGGGACAATGCCCAACATCAAGTCAGCTAAAAAGCGCGTTAAGGTTATTGCAACAAAAACAGCCCGCAACAAGGCAGCAAAATCAGCCTTGAGAACCGCCATCAAAAAGGCGTATATCGCTGTTGACACCAACGCCGACAACAAGCAGGAGGCAGTTCGTCTTGCTATCAAGAAAATTGACCAGGCTGTTGCCAAGGGTATTCTGCACAAGAATACCGCAGCAAGAAGAAAATCCAATCTGACAAAGCGTCTTAACGCAGCGTAACCATGCAAAACCTTAAAAGCAGAGTTTTTCTCTGCTTTTTTTGTTTTTCTGTTGACATTTCCACAAAAATTGTTTAGAATATAGTTAGTAATTGCACGCATTGCGTATAATAATACTTGTATTACGGAGGTTCAATATGAAAAATAAAAAACTGTTTTGGATTATAGGCATAATCTCGGTAGTGGCTGCTCTTTCGGCGGCGTTCACAGCCTTCTTTATTGTAAAGGACAAGCAGAAAAAGGATGACGAGGAGCTTATGGAGTACCTCGACAGCTCTATAGAGTAAGTTCGCGCCCGGCCAAAGGTCGGGCGTTTACAGTTTGGAGGATCGAAAATGACAGAGCGTGAGCTTGAAAGACTGCTTTCTGCGGCAAGGCGCGACAAAGCCCTTAAGGAAGCCCTGATTAAAACACGGCAGAGCAGCGAGCCCGTGGAGGAGTTTTGCCTGCTTTGCCAAAAGTTGGGCTATAACATAACGGCAGGCGAATTGTTTGCCGCGGGGCTTGAGGCAAACGACGCAAAGCTGAGAAGCGTGAACGGCGGCGGTGTCGGCTCCATAGACGGCTGGGACGACGCTTACGAGCAGTTTTTTTCGAGTCTTATCTGGACAACATAGCTTTGGCGGGCGTTGGCTTTGCGCCCGCTTTTTTGTTGCCTTTAAATTGTTTATTACAAAATTTTAAGCGTTTTTTGTGTAAAACTGCTTGCATTTCACATTTGACTGTGTTATATTTAGTTTATGGAAAAATAATCCATATAAAAAAAGGAGGAACATCTATGAGTTCAACAAAAAAGTATGTAGCTGAATTTATCGGAACTCTTGTTCTGGTAGTATTCGGCTGCGGAACCGCTATGCTCGTAGGCTGCGGCACACCCGGCGGCTATGCCCTTACGGCTCTCGCCTTCGGTCTGGTCATCGTTGCCATGGCGTACAGCGTAGGCAATGTTTCGGGCTGTCACATCAACCCTGCGGTATCCTTCGGCGTGCTGCTCAGCGGCGGCATGAGCGTTAAGGACTTTATCGGCTACATCGTGGCACAGTGCGCAGGCGCTCTGGCAGGCTCGGGTCTGCTGGCGTGGATCTTCGCGGCAGGCAACGTCACCGATCAGACAAGCTCGGTAAACGACAAGGGCGAGATCCTTCGCGGCTTCGGCACCAACGGCTTTGCAGGCGTAGGCGACAATCCCTTTGCCGCTCTGCTGGTCGAGATCGTTCTGACCTGCGTGTTCGTATTCGCTATTTTGGGCGTCACCTCCAAAAAGGCGGGTCACGGCTCCTTCGGCGGACTGGTCATCGGTCTTACGCTCACCCTTATCCACATCTTCGGAATCGGTCTTACCGGCACCTCAGTCAACCCCGCGCGCAGCTTCGGCCCCGCTCTGGTAGCGGCATTCAGCGGCAACATCACTCCGCTGGCATCGCTGTGGGTGTTCATCGTAGGTCCCATGATAGGCGCGGCTGTTGCGGCCATCGCCTACAAATTCCTCGAGTCCGAGGACTGAATCGAGGTAAGGCTGACGCCTTGCCGAGATTTTTTGGGCAAGCTGACGGAATAATATTCAAGCAAGCCGTGCGCCTTGATTTGTGCGGTGTTGCCTTAGATTTTATCCCTTGTAAGCTTTGCAAGGTACTTCATAAAGCCAACACCGGCTATACCGTTTTGGCGGTAGCCGCCGCGCGCGAGCACCTGGTTTACGTCGATGAGCGTGCCCTCGCCGAATATTGAGTTTTCGTCCATGCCGTTTGTGACTATGCCCAGCTTTTTTGCCGTGAGCAGCATTTCCTTAAGGGCAAGCACGCCGAGGCTGTCGTCGCCCTTTTGATAGCCCGAGGTGTCGAGCGCCCTTGGGGCAGGCCAGTTGTTGTAGCCGCCGTTTTTGATTATGGTCGGGTAGTCCTTGTAGCACCTGTCCTTGTCGATAACGCCGACGCCGGGGATACTGTTGCCGTCGATAAAGTTTTGCTCGCCGCCGTACTGCCACATACCGTATTCGCCCTTGTAGTCGCAGGTGGAGTTCCATTGCGCCACCCATACGTCGTAGCTGTTGAGCAGGCTTTTGTCGTAAAGCCGGTCGTTTAGCCAGCTGAGCGACGAATAGAGCATGGGATAGTAGCCCGCCTTTTTTATCTCGGACAAAAACGTTTTGCAAATAGCCCTGAGCGTTGCGTTTGAGGGCATACCGTGACGCTGCTTGTAGCCGTCGCCGTCCTCGATGTCAAATGCGACAGGCAGGGTGGGACGCTTGTTTTTCAGCAGACGGATCACATGCCGCGCCTCGCTTTTTGCGTCCTCCGTGTTAAGCGCGTAGGAATACAGATAAGCGCCCCACGGAACGCCTGCCGCCTCGCATTTTTTAACGTTGCTCTCAAAACGGGTATCATCCTGCACGGCTAAGTCGTCGCCGTAGCCGCAGCGTATCATAACAAAGTCGTAGCCCGCGTTTTTTACCTTTTGAATATTGACGTCGCCGTTGAGCGAGGAGATGTCAACACCCTTTTTTCCTTTTGTGTTCATATTATCCGCCTTTCATTTCTCTGATTTTTCACTTCCCGGTACATACTATGCCCGAAGGCAAAAACGGTGTTGCCATTTTTAATTAATGTGGTATAATAATCTCGGAGATGATTTTTATGAATACCGAGATCTACAATCAGGCAAAACAGGCTGCCGAGGAGCTTTGCGAGGCTGCGTCCCTTAAAAAGGGCGACATCATGGTGATAGGCTGCTCGTCGAGCGAGGTCGCCGGCGGCACCATAGGAAAAAACTCGAGCCTTGAAACGGCGGAGGCGGTTTTCGGCGGCATTTACGATGCCTTGCAGGCAAGGGGCGTGTATCTTGCTGCGCAATGCTGCGAGCACCTCAACCGCGCCATAGTGGTTGAACGCGAGGCGGCGCACGGCGCCGAGGAGGTTTGCGTTATACCTCAGCCAAAGGCGGGCGGCTCGTTTGCCACCACGGCTTACCGAACCTTTAAGAATCCCGTCATGCTTGAGGAGATAAAGGCGGACGCCGGCATTGACATAGGCGGCACGCTGATTGGCATGCACCTTAAAAGAGTCGCCGTGCCCGTGAGGCTGAGCGTAAAAAGCATAGGCAGCGCGCTTGTGCTTGCCGCGCGCACCCGCCCCAAATATATAGGCGGATGCAGGGCTGTGTATGAGTGATCCTGAGCCGAAAGCATCAGCGATAACAGTCGGGAGGCGTTTTGCCCTCCCGATTTGCATTTTTTGAAGGAATATGCTATAATACGGGTGATTAGTGTGTTTAGTTGATTTTGGAGAGTTCATATGGATTACAAACTTATTGCACTTGACATTGACGGCACCCTTACCAACTCGCGGAAGGAGATCTCGCCGCGCACCCGTTACACTCTGCTTGAGGCTCAGGATCAGGGCAAAAAGATAATTCTGGCGTCGGGACGGCACCCGCTGGGTGTGTATCCCATTGCGCAGGATCTGATGCTCGAACGCTACGGCGGCTACATAATGTCCTTTAACGGCGGCAAGATAATCGACTGCACCACGGGCAAGACGATAGTGTCAAAGCTGTTTCCGGGCGAATACCTTGCCGACATCGTGAGTGTGCTTAAGGATTCAAACATCACCATGATAACCTTTGACGACAAGCGGATATACGCCGACAACAAGGTTAACGACTACACCTTTATTGAAAAGGACGTTCTTAAGACAGACATGATAACCACCGACGACTTTGTGGCGGCGGTGAGGTTCCCGTTCAACAAGATTCTTTTGGCAGGCGAGCCCGACGAGCTTGACAGCTATCAGACCGTGCTGTCAAAGCGGTATGACGGACTGCTTGACGTGTATAAAAGCGCGCCCTATTTTATGGAGATAATGCCCTTCGGCATTTCCAAGGGAGCTATGCTGCCCCCGCTGCTTGACAAGCTGGGCATAAGACGCGACGAGCTGATAGCCTTCGGCGACAACTACAACGACCTTACCATGATAGGCTACGCGGGCTTTGGCGTTGCTATGGACAACGGCGAGGCAGAGCTGAAAAAAATAGCCGACTACGTTTGCGAATCCAACGACCGGGACGGTATTGCCGAAACGCTGACCAAATTCGTTCTGAAATAGCAACATATTACACAATTTGCAGGCTTTGGCGATAAAACCCCGCAAAAACGATTGCGTAATTTATCATTTTATGGTATAATCACAGCATTGGATAAATAAGAATAATACAGGCAAATATTCGGAAGGGAAGTGATTTGGCGATGCAGAACGGATGGGATTATTCCGAGATAATCCCCGAGATCAATACTCTTGCCGACAAAATGGCGGCAAACTCCGTGATAGACACAGAGCTGTACAGCAAATACAACGTAAAAAGAGGACTGAGAGATATTGACGGCAAGGGCGTGCTTACGGGTCTTACCGACATCTCCACCATCAAGCAGAACAAGCTGGTCGGCGGCAAGCTGGTGCCCTGCGACGGCGAGCTGTACTACCGCGGATACAACGTAAACGACATTGTAAACGGCATTATGAAGGACAACCGCTTCGGCTTTGAAGAGGTCGTGTATCTTCTGCTGTTCGGCGAGCTGCCCGACAAAAATCAGCTTAAAAGCTTTAAGGAGCTTTTGGTGCGCTACAGAACTCTTCCGCAGAACTTTGTGCGCGACGTTATTCTGAAGGCTCCCAGCGACGACATGATGAACACCATAGCGCGAAGCGTGCTGACGCTTTTCTGTTATGACAAAAACGCAAACGACACCTCGCTGAACAATGTGCTCAGGCAGAGTATTCAGCTTATTTCGGTGTTCCCCCTGCTGTCGGTGTATGGCTATCACGCCTACAACCACTACCTGCGCGACAAAAGCCTTTACATACACTATGCCGAGCCCACCATGTCAACCGCAGAGGTCATTCTTTCGCTGCTGCGCCCCGACAGAAAATACACCGAGCTCGAGGCAAAGGTGCTTGACATGGCGCTTATTCTGCACATGGAGCACGGCGGCGGCAACAACTCCACCTTTACCACCCACGTGGTCACCTCCTCGGGCACCGACACATATTCGGCTATTTCGGCGGCGCTTGCGTCGCTTAAGGGTCCCAAGCACGGCGGCGCAAACGTAAAGGTGTTTGAGATGTTTGAGGATCTTAAGGCAAACGTCAAGGACTGGAAGGATGACGCGGCTATCGAAAATTACCTTGAAAAGCTGCTCGACCGCGAGGCGTTCGACAGAAAGGGACTTATATACGGCATGGGTCACGCGGTTTACACCATAAGCGACCCGCGCCAGAAGATTTTGAAAGGCGCCGTTCAGACGCTGGCTCACGTTGAGGGCTACTCAAAGGACTTTGACCTGTATGAGCGCGTTGAAAGGCTGGCTCCCATAGTTATCGGCAAAAAACGGCGCATTTACAAGGGCGTTGCATCAAACGTCGATTTCTACAGCGGACTGCTCTACAGTATGCTCGACATTCCCTGCGAGCTTTACACGCCGCTGTTTGCCACCGCACGTATCGCGGGCTGGAGCGCGCACAGGCTTGAGGAGCTTATAAACTCCGGCAAGATTATCCGCCCGGCTTACATGAGCATTTCGGACGAAAAAGAATACACGGCGCTCAACAACAGATAAATTCAGGCTGTCCTTCGGGGCAGCCTTTGTTACGGAGTTAAAAAATGAAACGGATAACGCAAAGACAGATGACGCTGCACCACGCCGTGAGCATTGTGGGCGGTTTTTTGGGCAGCTACACTATTTTTAATCATTTCGACTTTTTTTGCAACGCACAGACGGGCAACCTGATAAGGCTGGTACAGGATCTGTGCCGCGGCGACCTCAGCCTTGTGTGGTTCATGCTGCTGGGCTTTGTCACCTACTGCGGCGGCAACGCGTTCTATGTGCTTGTGCGGCGGCGGTCAAGGCTTAGCATGAAAATAGTCAGCCTGATAGTCACCTCTGCCGCCGTTGTCATTGTGGGAGCGTGCCCGTTCATAACAAACCACATTCTGGCTTGTATTCCGCTGGTGTTCGCCGCGCCTGTTCAATGGAACGCCTTCAAAACGGCGGGCGGAAACTCGAGCTCGACCATATTCTCGTCAAACAACGTGCGGCAGGCGTCCATGCTGCTTACAAAATATCTGTTTGTGGATAAGGACAAGGCAACGCTTGCAAGGGCGCGGTTTTACTGGGCTACGCTGCTGTGCTTTCACATAGGCGTGGCGTTCGGCTGCCTTACAAGCATGTGGCTGGGCACGGCGGCTATCTGGTTCTGCTTTGTCCCCATACTGCTGTCCGCCCTGGCATATTACCGCTACATAAGCGCCAAGTGGCAGGCGGCGGCGCTGGTCGGTCATTAATAAAAGCGCCGATCGTCAACTTAAGCACAAAACATATCTGTCTGCACCAAAAAGCCTCCCCTGCGATAAGGTGATTTCCCTGACAAGGAAAATGTCGCGCAGCGACAAAAGGGTTGCCGTTTTCGCAAAAAAAGGTGTCAGCGATAGCTGACGGAGAGGTCGAAAACCTTTCTGTTCTTTGTCGGTGTTTGGTAATTGCCAAGCGTCTCCGACCCCTCAGTCGAAAAAACGTTAAGTTGACGACATTGCCCCGTCGCGGCTTCTGACGAAATCGTGACGGGGTTTAACCGAAAATAACCGCATGATTCGGGCTTGCGCCGTGAATCATGCGGTGTTTCTTTATATCATATTATTCCCGGCGTGCTTCCTCAGCCTCGAGAACGCTTTTGTCTTTTGCGTATTCGGGAATGATGGGTTTTTTCAGCTTATAGGTGAGTATGCAAGCCGCTATGAAGCCTGCCAGACAAATGACCGTGACCGCAAAGCCCGGCCAGAAGCCGTTGGGGTAGTAGCGGAGCTTTATTTCGTGCTCGCCTGCCGAAAGCCTGAACGCCACAAGCGAGCCGCCCACGGGCGTAAGCTCGACCTGCTCGCCGTCAACATAAGCCGTCCAGCCCTTTTCGTAGGGAATGGAGGTGTAGAACACGCCGTTGTTTTTGGCGTTGATGGTGCCCTCCATAACGCTGCCGTTGCTGAACCTTGTGGTGGTCATAACGCTTTGCTTAAGCAGATCGTAGCCCTGCTCAAACACAGCCTGATCGAGCCTGTTGACATACACCTTGCCGTTGCCGCTTGCGCCCTGCTTAAGGTTTACGTTGACCGAGAGCCTTTCGCCCTTGTTAAAGTAGCCCACACAGGCGATGTAGGGGCGACCCATGCTGTAGTTGCGTGCGCTTGCCTGGTCGTTGTTTTTGGTGATGGTGATGTCGTCGCCGTTGTCTATCTTTGTCCATACAAGATACAGGCCGCTTTCGGGCGCAACATAGTTCCATTTTAGGTGCGGGGTTATGTTGGAATCGAGGCAGCTGAAGCTGTACTCGCCGTAGCTTTTAAGGGTGACCTGGAACTGCGAGGCGTCGGTGTGACCCTGGTCGGTGACCTGAACGCGTTCATAAACATCTGCGTTTATGCCGGTTGCCAGACGGAAAAACTCGTTTTGCTTTTCAAACGGGTTAAAGCTGTCCTCGGCGGTGATCTCCTCCCACCTGAGAATGCTGTCGTTGACCATGAAGCCCATGGGAAGATAGTGGTTGTTTTTGTAAAGCTTTATGTTGCCCGAGGTGTTTAGCTCGCTTAAGTCGTAGGTGTTGTTTACGTAACCGTTGCGCGAAATGATGTACTTAAGGTTCATAAACATGTTGGTGACGGGCGAGCTCTCCTGATAGGTATAGCGGTTGCCCGACTGCCAGCCCGTAAGACCGAAGTTTTCAAATAGCAGGGTCATGCTCTCGTTCGCCATGGAGTTGAACATCGACAGACCGTGATAGTGGTTGAGCGCACCGTCGTTAAGGGTTTGGGTGCTGCTCATTTCGGCGCGCCACAGCTCGGGCGTATCTGCCTCAAGCTCGTTCATATAATCTATTATGGTTTCGGTGCTCTCCTCGCCGCTGGGATAGCCCGAGGTGGTGGTGACCGTTGTTACGTCAACGCCGAAGAACGCGGTGTAGCCGCTTTGCACGATTACCACTATTGCCAGCGAGATCATAAGCGCCTGCTTGGGGATGATTCGCTTGGTGTATAGTATAACCATTACGGTTATAAGCGCAAACAGTATTGCCACGGCTATAAGCGTGGGAGCCACCCAGCCTATGCGTTCGTCGCGGTTGTGGGTGCCCTTTTCAAACATGTTATAAACGCCCTGATCATAAGACCACTCGCCGTCGTCGCGCACCTTGCCCGTAAAGTCGAGCTCCATCATAAGCACAAAGTAGCTCAGCGCGGACGCGACCACCGCCCCTATCAGGTTTATCCGCTCTATGTTCATAAACGCGCGGAAGCCCATAACGATAATGACAAAGCTTATCAGGTAGGTAAAGCGGTAGGAGATCATGTTTGTGAAGTGGAAGCCGTGCCAGATGTAGTCGAGCTGACGAATGATGCAGCTGAGGAACATGAAAATGACAAGACCCAGACACACAAGCTTTTCTCTGAGCTTGATGTCCTTTGAGGTGAGGCTGAGGAACGCGAAGAATATCGACACCGAGCCGCACGCGATGTTGGGCATTGCGTCAACCTCTTTGTTTGCCGCAACGGTAAAGTTGACAAGGTTGCCCGTTATGCTCTTCATGGCGCTGAGCACGCCGGCAAGGTCGTTTGTGGAGCCTATGTTTATCCTGAAATCCGTTGGGAAAGCGCTGCCGCTGGCGTGGGTGTTTTGCAGCGCCAAAAAGGCAGGCAGCAAAAAGAACGCCGTTATGCCTATGCCCAGCAGGGTGAACACGCCCGTCTTGGCGATGTTTACAAGGAAAACCCTCAGGTTTTGCCAGCGCACGATGTTGTAGCCGATAAAGATGAGCAGCACGAAAATGCAGGTGAAAAAGCCTATGTAGTAGTTGGAGAGCAGCGAAAGCGCCAGCGTCACCGTGTAAAGGCGGAAGTTGTTTTCGGTGAGCAGCTTGACTATGCCCAATGCCACCAGCGGCGTTATGCATGCCGTGTCAAGCCAGATGGTGTTCCAGTAATAGCCCATGAAAAAGGCGCAGAACGAAAAGCTTATGCCGAAGATCACCAGCGAGGCATCGTTGCGCTTGTAAAGGCTTTTTAAAAAATACGCCATAAAGCTGCCCGCAAGGGCGATTTTGATTGCGACCGAGAACATGAGGAACTCGCGCAAAAAATCCGACGGCACAAACAAAGACAAAAAGTTGAGCGGTCCCGCCAGATAATAGGACATGAGCGAGAAGTAGTTTACGCCTCCGCCCACGGACCATGTCCAGAACAGGCTTTCGCCGTGCTGCAGCTTATACTGAAAATCCGCCAAGAACGGATAGTACTGATGCCACAGGTCGGTTACCAAAATCTGCTTGTCGCCTTCTCCGAACGGAGAAACGTTGTGAAGTCCGAACGCCACAAGCATGAGCGTCAGCGAGATTACAAACGTCGCCCACACATAGACGTTGCGCCTGCAAAGCGCCGTAAGCCTTGCGGAAAGGCTGTTCCGCCGCAGGGTTATTGTGTCAGACATAAGAAAGGGTACCTCCGATAGAAATAATCATACATTGTATATTCTATCACGTTTTGCGGCTCAGGTAAACACAAAAATCAAAAAAATACAAATTTTTTAAAAAACCTTGGACTTTTGACCGTATATTTGCTATAATTAAAAACAGCGGCCTGCTTTTGCCGCTGTATTACAATATATTATAACCGGTGATACATATGAAAACAATTGATTTGGTCGTGCCCTGCTACAACGAGGAGGAGGGGCTTGAGCATTTTGTTGAGGAAACCAACAAGGTGATAGATACCCTGCCCGACTATGCCTTTCGCTACATTTTGGTGAACGACGGCAGCCGCGACAAGACCTATCTTGTGATGAAGCGCCTTGCAAAGCGCTTTGACAATGTTAAATATATTTCATTTTCGCGCAACTTCGGCAAGGAGGCGGCTATGTACGCCGGACTGCAGCACACCACCGCAGACTATGTTGTGGTTATGGACGCCGATTTGCAGCATCCGCCCGAGATTTTCCCCCAAATGCTTGAGGCGATGGAAAACGGCTACGACTGCTGCGCCACAAAGCGCGACGAACGCGAGGGCGAAAGCTTCTTTCGCGGGCTGTTTTCAAAGCTGTTTTTCAGGCTTTCAAACAAGCTGACCGACGTTAAAAACCCCTACGGCGCCATGGACTACCGCATGATGACCCGTCAGATGGTCGATTCGATTATGGAGCTGGGCGAGGTGCAGAGGTTTTCCAAGGGCATTTTCTCGTGGGTGGGCTTCAACACCAAATGGATAAGCTTCAAGACCGTTGACCGTCAGCTGGGCAAGACCTCGTGGAAGTTTTCGTCGCTGTTCAAATACGCCATTGACGGCATAACCTGCTTTTCGGTGGCTCCGCTGCGCTTTACCGCGGTGATGGGCGCGATAATCTTTGTTATCTCGCTTATCTACATCATAGTCACGCTGTTTCAGACGCTGTTCTTCGGCATAACCACGCCCGGTTATGTCACCACGCTGTGCGCGGTGCTGTTCCTCGGCGGTCTTACCGAGATGTCGATAGGCGTTTTGGGCGAATACATAGGCAGGATATACATGGAAGCAAAGGACAGACCGATATATATAACTAAATTCTCGAATTTTGAGGATGAGCACAACGAAGAAGCGGAGGCTGAGGATGAGTAAGCTTAAGCAGTTCTTCGATATAAAATTCCTGAAATTCATCCTTGTCGGCATAATCAACACCATTGTGGGCATGGGTCTGCAATTTGTATTTTACAATGTGTTCGGCTGGGACAAATACGACTGGGGCGTTATCCTCGCCAGCTTCCTCGGCAATTTGATAGGCAGCATAGTCAGCTACTTCCTCAACAAGCACTTCACCTTCAAAAACAAGGAGAAGGGTTGGAAGCCCGTGCTCCGCTTCGCGCTGAACATCATCGTCTGCTATGTAATAGCTTACGTTTTGATCTCGCCGCTCGTTTCGTGGATTTCAACCTCCAACGGCTGGAGCATGTTCGGCTGGAGCATTGAAAAATTTGCCGGCAACCTTTCGCTTGCCGCAGGCGCATGCACCTTTGTCGCCTGCAACTACGTGGGTCAGCGCTTCTTCGCGTTCAGGGAGAAGAAGGACGAAACAGAAACGGAAACGGAATAATAAAATTAAAACGCCGTTTCCTCATAAAGCAATGCAGGTAACACAACATTTTCGATAGCACATCAGGCTCCTCTGCGCTAAGGCGACTGAGGGGTCGGTAACGCTTGGCAATTACCAAACACCGACCCGGAACGGAAAGGTTTTCGACCCTTCCGTCAGCTATCGCTGACACCTCCCCTTATCGCAGGGGAGGCTTTTTGCGCAATCATATATGTCTTGCGCTTAAGTTACCCATACTGTCCAAAAAAAGAAACGGCTTTTTTATTAATTATAGGTTATATGAAATCGTCCGATCCCGCCGTTATGCACGGTTGCGTTTATCGGCACGGTTATAATAGGCGGAGAAAGTGCCCACCGGCGCACTATCTCAGCTTAACGTGAACCTCTCTGAGCTGCTGCTCGGTCACCTCGCCGGGAGCGCCCAAAAGCACATCCTGAGCGTTGGAGTTCATCGGGAAGGCGATTACCTCGCGGATGTTTTCCTCGTCCTTTAACAGCATTATCATTCTGTCAACGCCGGGAGCCATGCCTGCGTGAGGCGGAGCGCCGTATTGGAACGCGTTGTAGAGCGCCGAGAACTTCGCTTTGAGGTCGTCCTCGCTGTAGCCTGCCATGTCAAAGGCCTTTTTCATTATCTCGATGTCGTGGTTTCGCACCGCGCCCGAGGAAAGCTCTACGCCGTTGCACACGATGTCGTACTGATAGGCGAGAATGGTCTCGGGATCCTGATTGTTAAGAGCGTCAAGACCGCCCTGCGGCATTGAGAACGGGTTGTGGGTGAAAATGATCTTGCCGTCTTCGTCGCGCTCGAACATTGGGAAATCGACGATAAAGCACAGCTCAAAGCGGCTTTTGTCAATAAGATCAAGGCGGTTGGCAACCTCGGTGCGGATCTGCCCCGCAAGCTTGGGAGCCTCGATGGCGGTGTCTGCAATAAAGTATATTACGTCGCCCGCCTTTGAGCCGTTGCGGCTTATAAGCTCTTCGCGGTCGCCGGGCTTGAGGAACTTGTCTATGGGACCGTCAAAGCTGAGGTCGTCGCAGACCTTTACATAGCCCAGACCCTTCATGCCGATGGACAGCGCAAATTCCTCCATGCGCTTGAACCACTTTTTGCTTTGGGCGGCGGCGCCGGGAACATTGATTGAGCGGACGCACTTTTTGCGGAAGGGCGCAAAGTCGGTCTCAACAAACATGTCGCTTATCTCTACGATCTCGAGCGGGTTTCTGAGGTCGGGCTTGTCGGTGCCGTACTTCACCATAGCCTCGGCAAAGGGGATCCTTTTGAACGGAGGCTTTGACACCTCTTTGTTTGAAAAGGTCTTGAAGGTTTCGTAAAGCACTTCCTCGGCAACGTCAAAAACATCCTCCTGCGTGGCAAAAGCCATTTCGAAGTCGAGCTGATAAAACTCGCCGGGCGAGCGGTCGGCTCTTGCGTCCTCATCGCGGAAGCAGGGAGCTATCTGGAAGTAGCGGTCAAATCCCGACACCATAAGCAGCTGCTTGAATATCTGCGGAGCCTGCGGCAGGGCATAGAACCTGCCCTTGTGCTTACGGCTGGGAATAAGGTAGTCGCGCGCGCCCTCGGGCGAAGAGGTTGACAGGATGGGCGTGTTGATCTCGGTAAAGCCCATCTCCTCCATTTTGCGGCGCAAAAAGCTTACGACGTGCGAGCGGAACAGGATGTTTTCGTGCACCTTGGGGTTTCTCAGGTCGAGAAAACGGTACTTGAGGCGCACGTCCTCGCCCGTGTTGGTCGAGGTTGCTACCTCGAAGGGAAGCACGTTTTTGCACTTGCCCAGCACGGTTATGTCCTCGGTGTGAACCTCTACATAGCCCGTGGCTATTTTTTTGTTGATGGTGTCCTCGTCGCGCTTTACGACCTCGCCGCTCAGGGTGACCGAACACTCCTTGTTTATATTCTTAAGCAGGGCGTCGTCGTGAACGACCACCTGAAGCACGCCGTACTCGTCGCGGATGTCGAGGAACATTACGCCGCCGTGGTCGCGGATATTCTCGACCCAGCCCGCCACGCGAACCTGCTGTCCTATGTTTTCTTCTCTCAATTCACCGCAGCTGACGGTGCGATACTTGTTTGGTTTCATAATTCAGAAACATCCTTTCACAGATATTTTGCCTATTCCAAGTAATTATATCACACTTTATCCGCGCAATCAATACCTATTTTGCCCTGATTGCCGCGCGGCGGACACAAATAAAAGATTGACAACCTCTGCCGCAATATGTAAAATAGTATAGACAGGCAAAGGAGGCTTTTATGGCTATATATGAGATTGCAAGGCTGAACATTAAGATAGATCCGCTGTATGAGGAGACCCGCGCGCGGCTTGAACCGTTTTTGTCGGAAAGCGGCGACTGCGATTTTGAGGCTTCCGTAACGCGCGGCGAGGTCGAAGAATATATGAAGGAAACAAACGCGGGGTTTCCGCCCCATATGTGCGAGGGTCCGCTGATACTCACAAACATCTGCAAAAGGGTGCTTGCCGAATACGACGGCTTTTTCTTCCACTCGTCCTGTCTGGAGCTTGACGGCGAGGGTTATATGTTCACGGCGCTGAGCGGAACGGGCAAATCGACCCACACCGCCAACTGGCGCAGGGTGTTCGGCGACAGAGTGAAAATGATAAACGACGACAAGCCGATAATACGCAAAATAGACGGCAGGTTTTACGTCTGCTCTACCCCGTGGATGGGCAAGTCCGACATAGGCTGCAACGCCATAGCCCCCATAAAGGCTGTTTATGTGCTGACGCGCGGCGGAACAAACACGGCGGAGCACGTGAGCCCCGGCACGGTGTTCAAGCAGCTTTTGGAGGCGACTTTGCTGCCCAAAAGCAAGGACAGCATGGCAAAGCTGCTGGAGCTGTACAACGGGCTTTTCTCTCAGGTTCAGCTTATAAGGCTGAGCTGCAACAAAGATGTTGAGTCCGCCCGAGTAGCCTATGCCGCCGCGAACACGGAGGAAGCAAAATGAACCTTATTCCCGTCATTTCGGTAGAAAACATGCGTCAGAGCGACGCAAAGACCATAGCCGACGGCGTTGCCTCAAAAGTGCTTATGCGCCGCGCCGCCGAGGGCATATTCAACGCAGCGCAGTTCAGAGGCAGGGTAGGCATAGTGTGCGGCTCGGGCAACAACGGCGGCGACGGCTACGCCCTTGCCTGTGTGCTGCTTGAGCACGGAATAACGCCGACGATATTCAGAGTTTCCGAAAAATTCTCGGCAGACGGCATGTACTACTATCACTCGGCAATGTCGCTGGGCGCCGAGGAGGGCAACATAAACGCGCCCTCTCCCCTTACGGGCTTTGACATAGTGGTTGACTGCCTGCTGGGCACGGGCTTTTCGGGCGAGGTGTCCGGAGCTTATCTGAGGGCTATTGACGAGATAAACGCCTGCACCGCCTTTGTTATCAGCGCCGACATAAACAGCGGCCTCAACGGCGACACGGGCGTTGCGCAGACAGCCGTAAAGTCCGACCTGACCGTTTCGATAGGCGCGTTCAAGACAGGCATGTTTTTGAACGACGCGCCGAATTATATTGATAAGCTTCGCAACGCCGACATAGGGATAGCTCCCGTAAGGCGCGAGCATTTTTTGATTGATTTTGACACCCTGCCGCTGTTCGAGGGCTACGGCTCGCTTGTGCTGTGGTTTGACGAGCTTCCCGAAAAGTTCGGCTATGACCCCAAAACATGCAATATCACCGAAAAGGCAGCCGAAATGAGCGAGGCTGAAAAGGTGACCATAGTGATAAAATCCGAACATTCGGCGATTGTGGCAGACGTAAAATACACCTACTTCTGCGCGGATTACGTTATTTAGGAGGCAAAAATGTTCCGTTTGGCGCAAAAATATATGGAGTTCATGCGCGGCAGATATGGCATGGACTCGCTCAACAAATTTCTGCTGGGCTTTTCGCTGTTTATCTGGCTTGTAAATGTATTTGTGTTTCATTTAATTGCAACGCTTGTGCTGTACGGCGTTCAGCTTTTGGTTTTGGGGCTTATGTTTTTCCGCATGTTCTCTCACAACGTGGTCATGCGGTCAAAGGAAAACCGCGTGTTTTTAAAGTTTTGGGGTCCCGTAAAGAATTGGGTGACCCTGCAGGTCAAAAAAATAAGGGAGCGCAAGGATTTTAAGTATCTTAAGTGCCCCTACTGCAAGGCTCAGCTGAGGGTGAAGAACCAAAAGGGCAAGCACGGCGTAAGATGCCCCAAATGCGGCGATAAGTTTGAGGTGACGATTTGACCGCAAAGCACTTGACAAATCTTGATGTTATGCTATACTTTATAATATCTTGCAACAGCAAAGTCTTTTTGAAAGGAGACTGAAACATGGCTAACGAAGAAATCATGGAAGAGATGGACAACGAGGGCGCGCTTATTACGCTTGAAGACGAAGAGGGCAACGAGATCGAATTTGAGTTTCTCGACGTTGTTGAATATGAGGGCGAGGAGTACATCGTTCTTATAGAAAACGACGAGGACGCCGACGAGGTTGTTATTCTCAAGATAAACGCCATCGACGACGAAAACGAGGAGTACGTGAGCATTGAGGACGACGAGCTTTTGGAAAAGCTTTTCAATATCTTCAAAAGCAAGTACGACGGCGAAATCAACTTTGAATAAACGAAGAGGCTGTCGCAAATTGAAAGATTTTGCGGCAGCCTTTAGTCTTGAATGAATTATTGAATGTTACGCTTGCAACAATGCGCAGTAAACCTGAGGGTG
>CADBWP010000047.1 GCA_902798365.1 uncultured Ruminococcus sp. | reverse complement strand
GACCAATTTGTATTTCTATCATCTGCATGCCTGCTATTCGATATATCAAAATTTCTTTTGTGTAGGTATACAATTTTTTTGTTGTTCTGAATAGTTACGATTCCTTTTTTAAAAACTCAAAACCGAAAACGCACCCCTGCCGTTTTTGGTTTTCAATTTTCAATTAATCGGGGACGTGTTGCCACGCCCCCGATGATTGCGTTAAAAGCCGTTATGCTTTAACCTATTTAATTACTTGGAAGCCTTTTTTCTCTTAACTACTACGAGAAGAACGCCGCCGAGTGCGAGAAGCGAAACACCGATGATGGTGAAGATCGCTGTGCCGCTGCCGCCGGTCGCGGGCATTACAACGGGCGGATCGGGAACGATAACCTTGTCAACTGCTGTTCCGCCAACGGTGATTGTACCGTCGATGTTGATAACAACGGTGTATTCGGTGCTGTTGAGGTTGTAGCCGTTGGGAGCCTTGGTCTCCTTTACGGTGTAGGTGCCTGCCTTAAGACCCGAGAAGGTAGCAGATCCGTCAGCTGTGGTTGTAACGGTCTTGTTGAGTCCAACAAGTGTGAACTCAGCGTTCTGAAGCTTTTTGGAAGAATCTGTAGCGTCCTGCTTCTCAACGGGAATGTTAAAGGTATAAACGTGAACGGTGTTACCGGGAATGGTGCTGGAGCCGTAAGCGTTTTCAAACTCGAGGCTGTCCTTGTTGTAGTTAGCGGTGGTGTCGGCGTAAGCGGTGTTTGTGTCGTCGGGGGTAATTCTGCCGATGAAAGCCTTGTCGGTGAGAACGGCTGTGAGGGTAACGATGACCTCGTCATTTTCATAGAAGGTGTTTTCGCCGTTAGCAGCAGCATCAAGATAAGCGTCGGTAACGGTGATAGAGATGTTGGTGGGGTCGGTAACGTTGGAAACGACCGCAACGTCGGAGCCGTCGGTGAGCTTAACGGATACAACCGCGGGGTTTGAGAACTTCTGGGCAGCCATGGAGTCCTTGATAACATAGGATACGAGGGGCTCGGAGGTGGTGCCTGCTACGGAAGCCTTGAGCTCGAAGGTGATGGTGTCGCCGATGTTTGCGGAAACGGAATCAACTCTGTTGCTGCCGTCAACGATCTTCTTGGAAACAGTGGGTGTGCCGTCCTTGATCTTGCCGCTGATGACGGGGTTGGCTGTGGTCATGGAGTTGCCCTGAGCGTCCTTGGAGTCTGCGAGCATGAATACGGTGCCGCCGGTCTCCTTAACGGTCACGCCCGCGGGAGCGCCTGTTACTCTTGCATAGTAGATGCCCGCATCGTTGGTGGCAAAGGCAACCTGAGCGGGAGTGCCGGTGAACTCGGTCATACCCTGAGCGACGGTGAGCTTGCTGTCGGGAGCAGCTTCGCAGGCGTCAAAAAGAACCGCGTTGTCGATGCCGGAAGTGGATTCAATTGCTGCCTTTACGGCTGTGTCGGTGGATACGGAGGTGTATTTGCCGTCTGCGCCGATGGTGGCAACTTTGTAGATGGTGATCGAGTAGCCCGCCTTACCGGTGATGGTCGCGTTGTACTTTTCTCCCACAGCGCTTGCGGTGAAGGGGATCATCATAGCAAGCATGAGAACTGCGAGTAATGCAGCAATGATTTTTTTGGTGCTTTTCATTTTTTCTTCTCCTTTTTTATTTAATAAAAGATTTTAAATAACAATTATCAATGCAGCTTATCTGCCGTGGCGCGAATGTCTGCTTGTAACGCGTTTACGTCTTCTAAGCATAAAATACGCCGCGGAAGCCAACGCGCCCGTGCCAAGCACTCCGAGGCCGACAACGGTGAATAACTTCATTCCCGAGCCGCTCGTGTGAGGCGTAACTACCGCTACGTTCTCGTAATCGAAGGTTATTTCGTTTTGACCCTCATACGGGAAGGTAACGTATTTGGTTGTGTAAGTGGTGTTGTAGCCGTTTGCAGCCGAATACTCAAACACAAGATAGGTCTGGCGAACCGAGGTGCCGTTTATGTAATTTGCACCGTCAACCCATCTGCTGGTAGCCTGGTCGTATATTTTGTCGCCGTTCTGATACAGAGGAAGCTTATCGAACAAAATGGTACCGCTGTTGTTTGTGGTTCCCTTGTGCATGTTTGTAGTCTGGCTGCTGATGATCTCGTTGATCTGGGTTTCGGAAAGAGCTGTCTCGGACTTCACCTTGATAAGAGCAAACTGAACGTCCGGCAGCGGATTCTGAGTATCCTCGCCCGTCTTAACAAACTTATTGATTGTTATCTTGGCAGGCGGAATATTATTGTAGAACGCAGCCGTTGTAGTAGCTCCAAATTCGGCATTTTTGTAGAATTTTATACTATTGTTATTAATAATGAATCCCGAATCACCTGATACTACCTCAAACTGTACATAAATTTCCTTGTTATCCTTTTGATAACCGGGAAGGTTAGTTGTATCAAAATCGTTTTCTACGATCTTACACCTATACTTACCCGTACTAGAAAATGTAACTGTAAAATGAATCTTTCCGTTTATTACAGTATTAGTAGTAATAGTCTCGGGAGTGATCTTTAAAAAGCCATCATAATCAAGCGCCGTCATTGTAAAGCTAAACTGCCTGCCTGTGTAAGCCTCTCCCTCAACATACTTCTCAAGCTCAATGGTGCCCGAGCCATCGCTCTGGGTGTTGACGGCGTTTACGCTCGCCGTACCCGAGGCGTTGATCTTGCCCGACCAATAGGGGCTGTTTACGGAATATCCGCTGGGTACGCTCTCGGTCACATAGTAGGTAGCGCCCGCAGGCAGTCCGTCGATGACAACATGCTGCTGCGGATTAAACGTCACGGTGCCGCTGTTGCTGTATTTCCACTCAAACGAACCGGAATTGTTGTACAGCTTGTACCATATCGGATAAGTGGCAAAATGGCTTGTATTCGATACACTTGTGCCGCCGTTTACGTCGAGCTTGACGTTAAAGGTGAAGTCACGGGTCGATGAAGCGTCGTTGCTCACCGTTTTATAAAGAGCCAGATCGCCCAACTTGAGCGTGTTGGTGTAAGTCAGCTCCAGCTCGGCGTTCTGCTGGTCGGTGGTGCTGCCCAAATTGAAATTAGCCGTTGTGCCGGGCGAATTTGCAATTTGTGTGCCGTTGTTGTACAGATTCCATTTTGTGGAGTATCTGTCCGACAGGCTGACCGTGCTGGGCAGATTATCGACCGAGCCCTCGGTCACCGTCATGGATGAGCCCGTTTCAAACTGGCTTGCAAAGTAGGCGCTTTCCGTGTCCTTAAGGCTGAAGGAACCGCCGTTGCCTGCCGAAATCAGATTTGACGAGCCGCCCTGAGTGGTGTAGGTGTATTTTTTGCCTGTTATTGCCGTGCCGTTGTTGGATGCGTTGTAGCCAAACGTATCGTTGTTGTAAATAGCGTCGGCAATTTCGTCGCTGTTGATGTTGTTGGGTATCTCTACCACCTTATCAACAAGCAGGTTGTTCTTTACAGGGGTCATGGTGAAGCTGACCGAAAGGTTTGATTCGATCAGACCGCGCTCCATGTAAAATACGGTCATGTGGTAGGTCTTTGCAGGGTCAAGCTGCTGACCGCCGAAGAACGAGTTTGAAACGCTGCTGCCCTGTGTAAAGCCGCCCTTGTTGTTTACGTGAGAATAGGTCTGCGCCAGCAGAGTTGCGCCTGTTGACGAACGGTCTCTTACCGTAAACGCGTTGCCTGCCACGAGGTCTCCCGCAACATTGAGCGTGCAAAGCTCGCTTGCCGTGCCGCCGTAGTTGTCGGAGTTGACCGTGAACTGTGTGGAAGAACCGAGGTATGACATCTTGTACTTGAAGAACTTTTCGGTCGTACCGTCGGAGAAGGTGTATGTGATGGTGGCGTAGGGTGCATAGTAGGTATCAACCGTGTTGCCCCACTTGTCCTTTTTGTCCCATGTCTTTACATAAAGCTGACCGTAGTTTGTGCCCTCATAGCTCTTGGATGCGATCCAGAACTCATCGGAGGGAACCTTTACGGATTCAACCGTCTGTGTGTTATAGTTGTTGTTGACGGTTTCAGCTGTCGCCTTCATTGTCTTGAAGTTGATGCTGCCCTTGGTAAACTTGTGGTCGCCGCCAAGGTCGAGCACCAGTTCGTTTTTGCCGGTGTTGTCGCTGATATATACCCACAGGTCGTCGTCGCCCGAGTAGTCAAAGGTAACGGGGGTCTCGCCCGTGGTGACGCTCGTCTGCGACGTTGCCGTCAATGACGAGCCGCTGTAGGTGCATATCCTGCCCTTATAGCCCGACAATGTCATATCCGCGGTTTTGTTGGAATTGTCAAAGCTCGACGGATTTGAAGTCAGCAAAAAGCTGGTGTAATTTGTAAACGGAGCGCTTATAACATAGTAGCCGTATTGGTTCTTGGACAGCGCCTGCAAGCCGGTTTCGTTGCCGCTGCCGCCGTTGCCGTTCCACGCGTGACAGCCCACCTGACCGTAGGTAGAGCTGACCCAAACCTCGTTGGAGGGAACGTCAACGGTAGAGGAAGGCAGCACGCCGCCCGCGGGAACACGGAAGTCCATGTCCAGACGAATTCCGAAGCCGTAGTCGTTATAAGAGTTGGAGGGCTTTGACACACCTTCAGTCAGGCTGCTGCCGCTGTAGGTGCAGAGCTTGCCCTTAAAAGCAGACATGGAAAGATTGTCCGCCTTGTTGGCGTCCCAGTTGCCTGCCTGAGAAGTCAGCAGGAAGTTGGTGTAATTGGTATAAGGAGCTTTCACGGCAAAGTAGCCGTACTCGTTTTTGGCTATAGCCTGCGGGGTGCCGGTGTTTGAACCGCCCGTCCACGCATAAACCGCAACGGTGTCACCGTTTTTGCTGTCGATCCAAATCTCGTTTGAGGGAACGCTTACGCTGCCGACAGAGTTAGTGGCAGACGTGTTGCCGCTTCCTGAGGTAGCGGTGTTGTCAAACGGGAAAATACCGAAGCCCGTACAGCCGTCCATATAAAACTCGTTGTTGCCCTGCTTGCCTCCGTCGCCCACGGCATAGTTCGTGCCCTTGCCGTAGCTTACCTGAGTGGGGGTCTTGCCGTTCCACTTAAAGTAAACGTTGTCGGAAGCGCCCTTGTTCTGGCTTATTACCGCACCGCTGGACGTATCACGCACACCGCCGCCCGAAGAGTCGAAAGTATATGTTGTGACGTCGCCGTTCTTGCTTTCCACAAACGGGAAGTAGGAGTCATAAACCATGGCAAGCTGCTTGCCCGTGCTGTTGTCGCCGGAAAGCCAGCTTCTGTCAAAAATCGGCATTGCAGCGCCTGACGAACTGTTGGGAGCGTAGATTTGGTTGTTGACCAGGGAAGCCGAAGCCAGTCCCTGCACGGCATACCAGAACTTGCCCAAGCCGTTCGAGTTGTTCGGTGCATAGTAGTAGTTGTAATAGCCGTTGTAGCCTCCGTCGTGAATGTTGTAGAGGTTACCGAAATAAAGCGGACGCGAAATACCGTTTGTGCGCGAGTAATCGGAGATCGCCTTATTAAGGTAATTTTTGAACGGGTCGTCGTTACGTGTTGAAGACCTGTTCAGATAGCCGCTTGTTATCTCCTGGTCTGACATATAGTCAAAATATGTCGCTGTTGCCGCGTAGATACCCGAACCGAAATTGTGAGGGATTCGGGAAGTCGTATCCGAGACCTCCTCGGATTCGGCTTCGGCAGCTATCGGTTCGCCGCCCTTGTCCTCGTTGGGAACGATTGAGACAGAACCGTAAAGATCGACCGCAAAGCGGGTGTCTTCGCCGCAGTCTGAGGATAAAACGGATACCGAAGATACTATGGGTTCCGCAAACTCGTTGCCGTCATAGTACGCCGTACCGTTGAAATACACAGGCACAAGGTCGCTTGTTTTGCCGACGCTGTCGCCGCCGCTGAATATCACGTTCTCAAACTCGTTTTCATAGTCCTTAAAGTAATATCCGCCTGCCGCTTCTTCGGTCTCGCCTGCTTCGTCGGTATCGCCCGTTTCGTCGATATCGCCCGTTTCGCCCGGGAACTGTGCGTTCTCAACGATCTCGTCATCCACTACGTTCCACGCATAAATAAACTCGCCGAGCTCCGCGTTCCACACTATGCGGTTTTCGCCCGAGCCTGCCAGATCAATGGGATAGTCTGCGGGATAAACCGTAAGCGTCATCATCTCGGACTCGCCGATGTCATCGGGAACCTCTGCGGTCAGCCCGTCGCCGCCGTCGTAAAACGCCGCCGTGGATTCGCTGCCGTCAAAGGAAGCTACTATAAGCTTGCCCTGCCAGTCGGGATTTTCGGAAACGTCCAGATACATAGTGCCGCTGAGCGGAGTACCCGCCGAGGCTGTTACCATAAACGCCACCGCGCACATGGACAGCAGCACCGCTACCGTGAGCAGTATCGCTATTCCCTTGCGTCCCGGCTTGCGTGAACCGTTTTTAACGCTTTTCATTCTGTCTCACCACCTTTCCGGGAACAAAAGCAGCTTTCTTCAAAAGCTTTCATTTGTTTCCTCCTTTCTAAATAAAAGCCAAAGGCAAAGATAATGAGCTTTAACGCAAATATTGTTCTAAATTAGAATTAATATTGCAATGCTTGCGCAAAAAGCCCAAAATATCCCACCTTTACATTTATCTTTATCATTATATAACATATAAAAAATAAATTGACAGTAGTTACAAATTTTAGTGCCAATTTATTCGTTTTTTATATAGATTTATTTGTGATTTTTTAAAAAAGAATAAAAAACAAAACACTTGATTTTATAAAGAATATTTTTTATAATAAAAACAGCCTGACAACGGAGGAAAAATATGCTAAAGCAACAGCTTGTTCCCGACAAATTCAAGGTGATCAGCGGCAGCGTTCTAAAGCTTATCGCAATGCTTACCATGCTGATCGATCACGTCGCCTCACACCTTATGACAAATGACCTCGTGCTGTTCAGCGTCGGCAGCAGGGCGGTGCCGCTCAGAGGCGTGCTGATAATGGTAGGCAGGGTCGCGTTCCCGCTGTTCTGCTTTTTGCTTACGGAAGGCTTTTTGCACACGCGAAACCGCCTGCGCTACGGCATAAGCCTGCTGCTGTTTGCGCTCATCTCCGAGATCCCGTGGGATTTAGAGCACTACAACAGCGTGTTCAATATGAAAACTCAGAACGTATTTTTTACATTGCTGCTGGGTTATCTGGGCATTTGCGCCATAGAGCTGTTAAAGCAGCGCCCCGTCGTTCAGCTTGCTTCACTTCTGGCGCTCGCTGTTACCGCTATGGGACTCAAAGCGGACTACGGCTTGTGGGGCTACATATTCGTCATACTGCTCTATGTTTTAAGAGACCACGAAACGCTCAGGGTACTTACGGCTTTTCTTGTATCGCGCCCGTGGTTCACAATGGCGGCGTTCATTCCCATAACGCTCTACAACGGCAAACGCGGCTTTATAAAGGGACCCGTGCTTAAATACGCGTTCTACATCTTTTATCCCGCGCATATACTTGTTATATATCTGTTTAAGTTTGTGATATAACGCGACAAAAAACAAGGATTGATTTTTTCGCGGAACGGTAGTATAATCTATAACATAATGATCGATCTGCCCGTGGCGCAATTGGATAACGCAACGGATTCCGATTCCGGAGATTGGGGGTTCAAGTCCCTTCGGGCAGGCCAAAATTCAGGGGGTACTCCATAGAGTACCCCCTGAATTTTGGGTTGCTCAGTATCCGAAGGGATTTGAAGGCGAGCGTGCCGACCATTGGGAGGCAAAAACGTCACAGCGGGACGTTTTTAGCGAGAGAGTTGCAGATACTCTTAGCTCCCCCACACGCCGCAGCAAGCGAACGCGAAGTTCTCGCACATGCAAACGCACTTCGGGCAGGCCAGAAACGCCTCACTAACGTGAGGCTCAACGAATAGTGAATAAAGAATAGTGAATAAATAATAACAGAAACCTTTAGGGCGTTTCTGTATTATTAACTATTCTTTATTCTTTTTTCGTTATTCTCTAAGATTAATACAAAACATATGTAATTACTGTCGTCCATCAACCGCGATAAAAATTGTATCAAAGGCGGAGTGAAAAGACGGAAATGCCCCGTCGCTAACACTTCGGGGCTCAAATAATAACGAATAAAGAATAAGCTTCATATAAAAAACATATAAAAAAGCGCAGCAGGGCATTGACATTATTGGCTATTGTGTGGTAAAATAGGTCTGCTATATTGTTGATTATTGTGCTTAAAGCACATGCTCGGCAAAAAAAGGGGATGTAATGTCACAATGGGCATTTTTAACGATACCGACAGATACTATTTTCACCAAGGGACAAACTATGAGGTTTATAAAAAGATGGGGGCTCACATTGCTTCGCAGGGTGGCTCTCGAGGCGTTCGCTTCGTCGTATGGGCGCCTAACGCGCGCGATGTAAGCGTGATAACCGACGCAACCGGCTGGGATAACGAATTTCGCATGGAGCGTTCGGGCGACGGGATATGGGAGGCCTTCGTCGAAGGGATAACCGCCGGTACCGCCTACAGATACGTCATTACGGGTCCCGACGGTCTCAAACGTCAAAAGAGCGATCCCTATGCCTTCGGCTCACAGCTTCGCCCGTTGAACGCCTCGGTAGTGCGGGCGCTTAACGGCTACCGCTGGCATGACGGCGACCACATGAGCCGCCGCGACAGCTCAAAGGTTCTTGAAAAGCCGATGGCGATCTATGAGGTTCACCTCGGCTCCTGGAAGAAAAGCTACAGGAGCGCCGACGACACCGACGGCTTTTTAAACTACCGCACGCTGGGCGATCAGCTTGCCGAATACGTGAGCGGCATGGGCTATACCCACATTGAGCTTATGGGTATTTGCGAATATCCCTTTGACCCCTCGTGGGGCTATCAGGTAACGGGTCAGTTTGCGCCCACCGCGCGCTACGGAACCCCGGACGATTTCAGATACATGATAGATAAGCTGCACCAAAGCGGTATCTCCGTCATACTTGACTGGGTGCCGGCGCACTTTCCCAAGGACGACTTTGCAATGAGCAGCTTTGACGGCACCTGCCTGTACGAATCCGCCGACCCTCTGCGCAGCGAGTACCCCATATGGGGAACCAAGGCTTACGACCATTCCAAGCCCGAGGTTCGCTCCTTTCTTATTTCGAGCGCGTTTTACTGGATAAACGAGTTTCACATCGACGCCCTGCGCGTTGATGCCGTAGCCGCCATGCTGTATGCGGATTTCAGCCGCCCCAATTACCGACCCAACATACACGGCGGACGCATAAACCTTGAGAGCGAGGACTTTTTAAAGCAGCTTTGCAGCGAGGTAACGGCAAGAACCGGCGCGTATATCATCGCCGAGGACTCCTCTGTTGAGCAGGGAATAACCGAGGACGTTCACAAGGGCGGTCTGGGCTTTACCTTCAAGTGGAACATGGGCTGGATGTATGACACGCTTTCGTATCTGTCACACGATTTCGGCGACCGCCGCAACTATCACCGCGTCCTCACCCATATTCCCGAGTACGCTTTTTCCGAAAACTTCATCCTTGTCCTTTCGCACGACGACGTGTGCACCGATAAAAAATCCATTCTTGAAAAGCAGCCCGGAAGCCGTGAGGATCGCTTTGGCGGAGTAAAGGCGCTTTACGCCTTTCAGTTCACCCACCCGGGAAAAAAGCTTTTGTTTATGGGTCAGGACTTTGCCCAGATCAGCGAATGGCGTTTTGACAAAAGCCTTGATTGGTATCTGACCGACGATTTTGCCCACCGCGACGTTATGCTGACGGTTAAGGAGCTGCTTTCCATATATAAGAAGTATCCCGTGCTTTATTCCGATTCCAAGGACAGCTCCACCTTTGAGTGGGTCAACCGCGATTGGGCGGACGCTAACATTATCAGCTTCATACGCAAAAACCCGTGGAATTACGACGGAGCCCTGCTTGTGGTGTGCAACTTCTCGCCGTGGCATCATCACGGCTTTGCCTGCGGAGCGCCAAAGGCGGGCGGATATGAGCGCATTTTCAGCACCTATGACAACCTTCCGGGTCAGGGCGGTCCCGCCGAGCTGGGAAAGTGTCCGGTGATCGAAGCCCAAAACAGCGTTTGCGACGGCAGACCGTTTCGCCTGAGCTACGGCCTGCGCCCCTTTGAGGTAATCATTCTGAGAATCCCGTAAGGATTTGAGTGTCCACGGCAAGGCGTCAGCCTTACCTCGATTTATTTGTTCAACCTGACGAAAAATCTTGCTGCGCAATCCGTACACCTGAATTATGCGGTATTGCCTTAAAAACAAACAAAACGCCGCCCCGTTTCGGATAAATACATCCGAAAACAGGGCGGTTATTTTTCGTTATTCCGCGGCGTTGTCCTCATTGCTTGTTTTTTTCGGTTTTTTTGCTTTATTAACAAAGAAAAAGCCGATCACTATCGCCCCAAAAACCGATGCAGACAGCACGATTATCGGCAAAAGCATGTCATAATCGCGTTGGATCACGTCGTTTATGCGCTGCGGTGTTTCGCCGCCCGTTGTTTCGGCGGCGGCGCCTTCGGCATCTTCGGCGGAGCCTTCGTTATTTGAGGATTCCGATTTTTTGCTTTTGGAGGCAGAGCTGTCGGTTCCCTCGTCGGAGCGCGCTTTTGCACCTGACTTTGACGAATCGTCTTTGGACGTCTGCGCACCGTTATCCGCGCCGCCGGTCACGGTCACCGTTCCCGAAACGCAGCTGCCTATATCCATAAACTCGGCGTCGCCGTCAACGCAGTCGCGGACGGAAAAGCCTATTTCGGTCTCGCCCTCTGCAAGCGACTTGAACTCGAGCGAGAATACCGTGCCGCCGCTGCTGACGTCAAGACCCCGCGGGTTGACAAACACAGCTTTTACAACGCCGCCCTTGTCGGCATCCGTCACGGTAGAGCCCTCACACGCCGCAACGCCGCGGTACTCCAATATGCTGTTGTCGAAGCTGAATTCAAAAACAGCGGAGCAAAAAGGCTTATCACATTCGGCTGTTACATCAACCGTGATAAGCCTGTTTTTTATACATTTTACGCTTTCGGTTTTAAAAGATACCGCATCTGCCGCACTTGCCCCGGCAGGAACGCTCAGCAATGAAAATGCCACGCATAATAACAAAATCAGTTTTTTCATTGTTTTCAAAGGGTTTAGTGTAGTAATACCGTGTTACGTAAAAAACTGTTCCCTGTTGGCGAAGTATTTTTTGTTAAGGTGCCACATAAGCACGCTCAGACCGATGGTGATAACCGCCGCAAACATCATTCCGCCTATGAAAAAGCCTCTGCCGAAAAACACATAATCGCCAATTTGAAGCTCGTAATTGACGGTAGAGCTGAGGATGGCGGAAAAGGTTGACACAACGCCGTTGATTATAAGATAGTTTAGAAACAGCTTTATCCCCCGCTTTTTCAGCTTGATAAGATTGTACCACGCAAAAAACAGCAGCACGCCGATGGCAACGCCGAGCAGTTCAAATAAAGCCGAGCCGATGATGTGAAACGGCAAAAGCCTTGCCGCGGCAATCTCACGATAGCTGTCAAAGCCCAGCACACCGAGCCAGTCGCCGAACGACAAACGGACAAGATTTGAAAAAAGCCCGATCGCCTGACCTATGAGCACTATGGGCATAAGCACAAAGACCAGAGCCTTGTACCATTTCATGGGATAATCGCCAAAATCAAATTCCATAATTGCCTCCGCACAATATTGTATTACGTTTAATATATCACGGTAAGCCGATAAAGTCAATTGTTTTGAGGGATTTGCTCACGTGAATCTAATTTCGACACTTTTTTGTAATTTTCTTCAAAGCTGTCATCTCGAGCGGTTTGCGAAGCAAAATTTCCGATAGGAAACAGTCGAGAGATCCCCCTCGGCAACAAACAATCTGCCTCTGACATGGGGATCCCTCGACTAAACGCTTCGCGTTTTGCCCTGCGGGCATCGCTCGGGATGACAGG
>CADBWP010000046.1 GCA_902798365.1 uncultured Ruminococcus sp. | reverse complement strand
TCTAAGTCTTTAAATAAATCTTCTTTTGTAAAGCCTCTGATTACTGTTATTTCTAAGCCTGCTTTTTTTAAGGCGTTATTCCATGTACCAAAATAGTGTATAGCATTATGCTTTCCATGTTGTGAATACTCATCCCAAGTAAGGCTTTGCTTGCCTAATTGTCTTGCCACAGCAATCATATCTTCTATAACTTCTTCATCACTAAACTTTTCTTTATACTGTGGATGCATCTCAAATCCACACATTTTACAAGCGTTTATCCATCCATTAAATCTATGTTGAATTGTATGTGGAGAAAACTGCCCATGTTCTTTATACTCGGACATTGACAAATAGTTTTGATTTAATTGAGAAGCAACTCTTTTCATATCATTTAGCAATTCTTCATCTGTTATATCTCTACTATTTCTTTTTAAGACAAATTCCATATTCTCACCACCAGTATTTTTTTTCTATACTAACACAAGCACAACCGAAAATCAATCCATTCGCCCTACTTGACAAAAATAAAATAGTAATCTTTTGTTCTGCTACCCCACACTTGACCTTGCGGTTCTTCTATACAAAAGAATATAATAAAGAACACAGGCAAGTTTGAGAAAAAAGAAATCCCGAAAGTCACTGTTTAAGGAGCTTCCGAGATTCTAAGGGTTGGTGCGAGTGACGGGACTTGAACCCGTACGTCAAAGACACACGCCCCTCAAACGTGCCTGTCTGCCTATTCCAGCACACTCGCATATATTCTGTTTTATTCAACAGGTGCTATTATAGCATAACCGATTTTGGTTGTCAATAGAATTTTAAAATTTTATTCGCAAAGCCGCCCGGGGGTGTTTACCTCGAGCTTTATTTGCGCTATAATGTATTTGTATTCTATTCGATATGCCCGAAGGGGTGAGGTTGTGGGCTTTTTTGAAGGTGTTCTGAACGCCGTATATCCGTGCAGATGTCCTTACTGCGGAGGGGTTATCCTGCGCAGCGCGGTCGCGTGCAGAGACTGCGCCCAAGAGCTTCCCAAAACCTGTTACAGCCGCTGTGCTTCGGGCGGAGTGCCCTGCGCGGCTGCGCTGACCTATACCGGCAAATACGCCGACGCCGTTAAGCGGTTCAAGTATGGCAAGGTGAGTGAATATACGCATCCGTTTGCCAATCTGGTGGCGGACACCGTTATCGGGACATACGGCGAAGCGGCGTTTGACCTTGTAACAAGCGTGCCCATGCACAGCCGCGACCTGCGCGAGCGGCAGTTTGACCACGCGGCGCTTATTGCAAGGGCGGCTGCTCGCCGGCTTGAGCTTCCGTATGCCGCCGTGCTTGAAAAACACCGTAAAAACGTGCCTCAGCACACGCTTAAGCGCTCTGAGCGCGAGGATAACGTCAGGGGTGTCTATAGGGTGAGCAACGCAAGGACGCTTAAGGGAAAACGGCTGCTTATTGTAGATGACATCATAACCACGGGCAGCACCCTGGGCGAATGTGCAAAAACGGCGCAGAAGGGCGGCTGCAAAAGCGTCGCCTGCGCGGTTGTTGCAACGGTGACCGTGTAATAATTCTTTAATCCCCCTTTTATCTTTAAAACATTTGTGATATACTAAATAAGATTTAATTCGATTCTGATCAACGGAGTGATAAGATGAGCAATATAGTAAGAAGCAGGCTTGCCGACGGCGTCGTGTTCAACACCGTGCGCGACAGCCGCTTCAAAACCATGGAGATAGAGGCGAGCATCATTCTGCCGCTCAGCGCCGAAAGCGCGCCGGTAAACGCCCTGCTCGCGTTTGTGCTTTCGCGCACCTGCCGCGAATATCCCACCCACCGGTTGCTGTGCAAAAAGCTGAGCGGCCTTTACGGCGCAGAGCTGAGCGCCTCGGTGGCAAAGGCGGGCGACAGGCATATCATCGGGCTTTGCGCGCGCGGTATCGACGACCGCTATGCGCTTGACGGTGAAAGCATCGCCGAGCAGCTTTCGCTGCTTTTGTGCAGGGTCATTTTTGACCCGAATATTACGGACGGAGGCTTTCCGGACGATGAGACAGAGCAGAGCCGCAGGCAGCTGCTCGACCTTATAGATTCCGAGTTCAACGAGAAGCGCACCTATGCCATATCAAAAATGATAGGCATAATGTGCGCCGACGAGACCTTCGGCGTTAAGCGCTACGGCACCGCCGAGCAGGTTAAGGCCGTCACCTCCGCACAGCTTTACGAGGCGTGGCAGTCGATGCTCAAAACCGCCGAGTTTCAGATAATGTACGTGGGCGACAGCGCTCCAGACAAAGCCGTTTCGGTGTTTGCCAAGGCGTTTGAGTCGGTCGGCAGAGCTCCCGTAAGCGTCTCCACTCAGGTTATAAGACAGGCGGACGGAGTGAAGCGCGTCACCGAGGAAATGGAGCTTTCCCAGTCAAAGCTTGTAATGGGCTTCCGCGCCGGAACCGCCCTGCCCGAGGACGTTACCGCCGTAAGGCTCATGTGCGCCGTGCTGGGCGGCACCGCAAACTCAAAGCTTTTCTGCAATGTGCGTGAGAAGCAGAGCCTTTGCTACTACTGCGCAGCGCGCTACGATAAATACAAGGGTCTGGTGCTCATCGACAGCGGAGTTGAGGCGGACAACGCCGAAAGGCTTGAGGCGGGCATAATGAAAGAAATAGAGGACATGCAAAACGGCAACATCACCGACTTTGAGCTTGAGGCCACAAAGCTTGCGGTCATAAACGCCTACTATTCCTCAAACGATACCACAAGCGGAATAAACGCATGGTATTCCTCGCAGATGTTCGACGGAGCGATGCGCTCGATAGACGAAATGGCGGCGAAGGTCAACGCCGTCACCAAGGAGGAGGTCGTTGAGGCGGCAAAGCGGCTGTCTCTCGACACGGTATATCTTTTGACAGGAAGGTGAAACGCGCTGTGAATATTACCGAAATCAAGTCGGCAAGAACCGCCGACAGCTATTACAAAATAGATCATCCCTCGGGGCTTACGGTTTTTGTTTATCCCAAAGAGGGCTACAAGTCATCCTATGCCATAATAGGCACGCGCTACGGCAGCGTAAACACCTGCTTTTCGCTCGACGGAGGAGAGAAGATAACCGTTCCCGACGGCATAGCCCACTATCTGGAGCACAAGCTGTTCGAGAGCGAGGACGGCGACGCGTTCGCACGCTATGCCGAAACCGGAGCCTCCGCAAACGCCTATACGAGCTTTGAAAAGACCTGCTATCTGTTTTCCTGCACCGACAGGTTTGACGACAGCCTGCAGATCCTTCTCGACTTTGTTCAGAGCCCTTACTTTACCGCCGAAACTGTGGCAAAGGAGCAGGGCATTATCGGTCAGGAGATAAAGATGTACGACGATTCGCCCGACTGGCGCGTCATGTTCAACATGCTCGAGAGCATGTATCACAACCACCCCGTAAAAATCGACATCGCGGGCACGGTCGAGAGCATTGCGGAGATAACCGCAGAAAAGCTCTACGACTGCTACAACACCTTTTACAACCTGAACAACATGGTGCTTTGCGCGGCAGGCAACGTCACCGTGGAGCAGGTCACGGCCATCTGCGACAAGATGCTCAAGCCCTGCGAAAAGCACACGATAGAAAGCTTTTTTGAGGACGAGCCCTACGAGATAGTCAAGCCCTATGTTGAGCAGAGCTTTCCGGTCTCGGTGCCCATTTTTAACCTCGGCTTTAAAGAGAGAGCCGACAGACCGCTCAACGAGCGCGAGCTTGCCCAGACCGACATCCTGCTCGAGATGATAGGCTCCTCCACCAGCGAGCTTTATCAGCAGATGATGGACGACGGGCTTATAAACAGCAGCTTTACCTTTGAGCTGTTCGAGGGTCCCGGCTACCGCGCGGTCATTTTCGGTGGAGAAAGCCGCGCTCCGCGTCAGGCTGCCGAGGCGATAAAGCAGTATATTTCGAGGCTGAAGTCCGAGGGACTTGACCGAGAGGATTTTGAAACAGCCAAAAAAGCCGTATATGGCGACGTTATCTCCTCGCTCAATTCGGTTTCCTCAATAGCCAACATGGTGTCGGGCTTTTGGTTCAACGGCAACGACATCGCCGCCTATACCGACGCCGTGGCGGAGGCTGATTTTGACGGCGTGCAAAAACGGCTTGCCGATATGCTCGACGTAGGCAACTGCACACTCTCGGTGGTGAAAAACGGGGAGGAACAGCATGGAGTATAATGTTCGGTTCCCCGGGCTCGGCTGGAGCTTCACCATAAACAGCGTGGCGTTCAGCGTGGGCGACTGGAAGGTGTATTGGTACGGCATAATAATCACCGCAGGTATGCTGCTCGCCATGCTTTACGCGTGGCGCAGCGCTCCGCGATACAATGTAAACGCAAACAAGCTGTTTAACTGTGTTATAGCCGGTCTTGTCACGGGCATTGTCGGCGCAAGACTGTACTACTGCATATTCAAATGGGACTATTACAGCGCTCATTTGGGAGAGATATTTGCCATACACGACGGCGGTCTGGCAATTTACGGCGGAATAATCGGCGCGCTTTTGGGCGGCCTGCTCGTGGCAAAGATCCAAAAGGTAAAGTTTTTGCCCATACTCGACATAACCATGATGGGCTTTCTGCTCGGTCAGGGCATAGGCCGCTGGGGCAATTTTACCAATCAGGAGGCGTTCGGCTATATGACCGACCTGCCGTGGGGAATGTTGAGCGAGGGCACCCTTGCCGAATATCCGGGACCCGTGCACCCCTGCTTTTTCTACGAGAGCATGTGGTGCCTGCTGGGCTTTGTGCTGCTGCATTTCTTCGGCAAGTACCGCCAGCGCTACGCGGGTCAGATCTTTCACCTGTACCTTATATGGTACGGCTTTGAGAGGATGATAGTAGAGGGTCTGCGCTACGACAGCCTTTACCTGCCGTTCAAAATTTTCGGCGCGGACATAAGAGTTTCTCAGGTGCTCAGCGCGGCGCTGCTTGTTGCAGGAGTTGTACTGTATATTATGAATTTCAAAAAGGAGGATCCCTTCTATGCAAATTATAGACGGAAAAAGGGTTTCGGCAGAGGTAAAGGAAGCCGTAAAAAATCAAACGCTTGAATTAAAGGAAAAGCACGGTATAACCCCCGGCCTCGCCGTTGTGATAGTGGGCAGCGACCCCGCCTCGCGCGTGTATGTAAATAACAAAAAGAAGGCGTGCGAGCTGGTGGGCTTCCGCTCCGAGGAGTACGCCCTGCCCGAGGAAACAACGCAGGAGGAGCTGCTGGCTCTGGTTGATACCCTCAACAAAAAAGAGGACATAAACGGAATACTGGTTCAGCTTCCGCTTCCAAAGCACCTCGACGACAAGGCGGTCATTGCCGCCATCAGTCCGGTCAAGGACGTTGACGCGTTCCATGCGGTGAACGTGGGCAAGATAATGCTCGGCGAATACGACTTTTTGCCCTGCACCCCCGCCGGCGTTATGGAGATGCTCCACAGCTACAATATCCCGGTAGAGGGCAGAGAGTGCGTGGTAATAGGCAGAAGCAACATTGTGGGCAAGCCCATGGGAATGCTGCTGCTGCATGAAAACGGCACCGTGACCATCTGCCACAGCCGCACAAGGAGTCTTGCAGAGGTTTGCCGCAGAGCCGATATTTTAGTCGCGGCGGTGGGTATCCCCAAGTTTGTCAAGGCGGACATGGTCAAGGACGGCGCGGTGGTTATCGACGTCGGCATGGACAGGGACGAAAACGGAAAGCTTTGCGGCGACGTTGACTTTGAAAACGTAAAGGACAAGTGCTCTTTCATCACCCCCGTTCCCGGCGGAGTAGGCCCCATGACAATTGCCACCCTTATGAAAAACACCCTTAAGGCGTGCAAGCTGCAAAACGGAATAGACTGATACTTTGTCCGAAGTTAATAAGTAAATAAAAACGGGCTGTTCTCCAAATCAACAGAGAACAGCCTTTTCGTTTTGTTTTTTTAGGGAACGTCGCCCACCGGCGCAGGTTGTGATGACAAAAACGTTCGCCCGCGTTCCGACCCGCCGTTGCAGGAAGGCTTTGTTAATACCGACCTTTCAAAAGGCGGAGAAAGCGCCCACCGGCGCCCGCCGTTGCAGGAAGTTTGTTATTAATTGCACGGTGTCAAAAGGCGGAGAAAGCGCCCACCGGCGCAAAGGCGGAGAAAGCGCCTACCGGCGCAAAGGCGGAGAAAGCGCCCGCCGGCGCCGCCGGCGCATCGTCGGGGGTGGATTCCTCGATGATCAAAGGGTGATCGGATTCCTCGTTAAGCCTTTCAACAAGCTTTTGCGCCGCGTCAAAATACTTTTCGTACTTTTGATTTTGGCGGTAATTCAAAAAGCCGAACACCGCCGTAACGCAGGACGCGACAGCCGTTATGCAAAGAAGGATGATAATGATCAGGGTGGGCAGAGCAGGCTTTTTGGCGGAGCGATCGTCAAAATAATAGTCGCGGTCATATTCGGAATATCCGCCGAAGCGAGGCTGTTCAAAGCCGTATTCCGCGCCGGCGTCGGCAGGCAGCTCGACCTGCGCGCCGCAAACGGGACAAACGCGTTCGTTTTCAAGCTCAAAGCCGCAGTTATGACACTTCATTATCTCACCCTTCCGTCTATTTCGTCCTTATATAATATCATACGGGCATTATTCTGTCAATAAAGTGACAAATTTTCAAACAACCAAATTTTCTCCTTGCAACTGCGGTTCATTTGTGCTATTATATCATATGTGTAACTATGTAAAGAAGATCACAACCCATTTCATATTATTCACCGCAAAGGGGTTTTTGTATGTCATCCCAAAACGCGATCGGCGTTTTTGACTCCGGCTTGGGCGGACTGAGCGCGGTCAAGGAGTTTATCCGCGCCCTTCCAAACGAAAAAATAATCTACTTCGGCGACACGGGCAGGGTGCCCTACGGAACCCGCAGCCGCGACACCATAAAAAAGTACGCGCTTCAGGACGCGCGGTTTCTTTTGCGCCACAATGTAAAAATGATAGTGGCGGCGTGCGGCACGGTGAGCTCCGTTGCGGGCGATCTGCTTGAGGAGAGCCTTCCCGTGCCATATACGGGTGTGGTCAATCCCACGGCATACACCGCCGTAAGAAAAACGCGCAACGGCAAAATAGGCGTTATCGGCACCGCGGCTACCGTGGGCAGCCACAGCTACAAGCTTCGCCTGCAAAAGCTGGACGCGGGCGTTGAGGTGTTTGAAAAGGCGTGCCCGCTGTTTGTGCCGCTCGTAGAAAACGGCATCATCCACCGCGACGATCAGATAACGCGCCTTGTTGTACGCCGCTATATGAGCGAGCTGAAGGACAGCGGCGTAGATACGGTGATTCTGGGCTGCACCCACTTTCCGCTGCTCAGAGAGGCTATCTCCGATTTTATGGGAGACGGCGTAGAGCTTGTGGATTCGGGCTTTGAAACCGCCGGCTATGCGGCAAAGGTGCTGCGCGAGCAGGGCTTGCTCAACAGCGATACAACGCCCAAGACCCCCGAGTTTTTTGTGAGCGATACCCCCGAGGGCTTTGAAAACGTCGCCGGACTGTTTTTGGGCAGAGATATGGAGCATACCGTTACCCAGATAGATATAGAACAATACTGAGGCTGTATATGAAAAAGGAATATTTGATTTCCATTCTCGGCGAGCAGACCCTCGACGGGGAAAAGGACAAGATAGAGGTAATCACCTCGGGCAATTTTATAAAGAAAAAGGATCACTATTATATAGGTTATAAGGAATACGACGACGACAACCCGAGTCTGTTCTTCAACAACCTTATCAAGGTAGAGGACAACATGGTGACGATAAGCCGCAAGGGACCCATGCGCTCAACGCTGCTGCTCGAGCACGGCAGACGGCACCAATGCGTGTATCAGACCGTGGCGGGCGATATGGTGATAGGCGTGTTTACCAAGACGCTCAACAACAATCTTTCCGAGCGCGGCGGCTCGCTCGAGGTCAGCTACACCCTCGATTTCAACACGGATCTTGTCAGCGAAAACCGCTTTTACATCACCGTGCAGGAAACACCCGTACAATAAAGGAGATCATTATGGACACATACGCTAAGGTCGTAACGGGGCTGAAAAGCGCCGTTGAAGCGGCAATGAACAAGGCGATAGAAAGCGGTGCGCTCCCCCAAGCGGAGCTGCCGGATTTTATAATAGAAACACCGGCAAACACGGCGCGCGGCGACTTTGCCACCAACGCCGCAATGGCAGGCGCAAAGGCTTTTCGTATGCCGCCATTTAAGATCGCTCAGGCGATAACCGAAAACCTCGATCTGAGCGGCACCTGCTGCGAAAGATTCGAGACCGCGGGACCCGGCTTTATCAATTTCTTCCTCGGCGCGGAATTTTACGCCTCGGTTATCCGAGAGATACTCACAGACCCCGAGGGCTACGGCTCATCCGATTTCGGCAGGGGCGAAAAGGTAAATGTTGAATTTGTTTCCGCCAACCCCACGGGTCCCATGCACATGGGCAACGCGCGCGGCGGCGCTCTGGGCGACTGTCTGGCTGCGGTGCTGGGCAAAGCGGGCTTTGACGCGTACCGCGAATTTTACGTAAACGACGCAGGCAATCAGATAGAAAAGTTCGGCTGCTCGCTCGAGGCGCGCTATCTGCAAATATTCAAAGGCGACGAGGTGGAGTTCCCCGAGGACGGCTATCAGGGCGCGGATATAACCGACCTTGCGCGCGAATACGCCGACGAACACGGCGACGCGCTGCTGCAAAAGACTCCCGAGGAGCGCAGAAAGGCTCTGGTGGATTTTGCCCTGCCGCGCAATATCGGCAGGATGCAGGCGGACATGGCTACATACAGAATTAACTACGACAAGTGGTTCTTTGAAAGCGAGCTTCATCAAAGCGGCAAGGTGCGCGAGATAGTTGACCTGCTCACCGAAAAAGGACTGACTTACGAAAAAGACGGCGCGGTGTGGTACAAAAACCGCGAGGTAGTTACCGAAAAGCTTCTTAAGGAGGGCAAGACCCCTCAGTATATAGAAAACCTCGAGCTCAAGGACGACGTGCTTATCCGCCAAAACGGCAACCCGACGTATTTTGCCGCGGATATAGCATATCACAAGAACAAGTTTGACCGCGGCTTTACCACGCTGATAGACGTTTGGGGAGCCGACCACCACGGCCATGTCATGCGCATGAAGGGCGCAATGGACGCCATAGGCTGCGACGGCGACAGGCTGAACGTTGTGCTTATGCAGCTTGTAAAGCTTGTGCGCGGCGGCGAGCTTGTAAAGATGAGCAAGCGCACGGGCAAGGCTATCCAGCTTCGTGATCTGCTTGAGGAGGTGCCCGTTGACAGCGCGCGCTTCCTGTTCAACACCCGCGAGGCAAACACTCAGATGGACTTTGACCTTGACCTTGCGGTAACTCAGGACAATCAAAACCCCGTCTATTATGTCCAGTACGCGCACGCGCGCATTTGCAGCATATTCAAGGCGCTGGCAAAGGACGGCATAATTCCGCGCGAATGTACCGACGCGGAGCTCACGCTGCTTACCGCTCCCGAGGAAAAGGAGCTTATCGGTCACCTTGCGCTGTACGCGTCCGAGGTCATAAGCGCGGCAAGGGACTACGACCCCACAAAGGTGACGCGTTATGTGACCCAGGTCGCCACGCTGTTCCACAAATTCTACAACGCATGCCGCGTAAAGGGCGATGACGAGGGTCTTATGCAGGCAAGGCTTGCGCTGTGCAACTGCACACGCGCGGTGATCAAAAACGTGCTCACCATGTTCGGCATAACCTGCCCCGATTCAATGTAAAGGAAGGGAAGATAATTATGAAGTTTGAATATACTCAGGCGTTTGACCTTATTACGGAAAAGGTGGGCGAGGAGCTTGCCAAGACAGGCTACACCCGTCAGAAGGTCGCCGCCGGCGACGACAAGGAGCTTGTCTCGCTGTTTACGGGCGAGAACGTAGCCTATGCCGTTGCCTACATCAAGGACAGACAGCAGATGGTGCTGCGTTCCTGCGCAATGACCGAGGACGGCCCCGACAACGACTGGAAAACCCTCTCCACATGGCTTTACGACGACGTTGTAAGCACCCAGAAGGACGCCGAAAGCATAGCCAACGATTTCTGCGAGGGCGTGTCGGGCACGGTAGCCATCAGGCGCTCAAAGCAGGCAAAGCAAAAAAAGAAGAAGAGCGACGACGGAACAGCCGACCCGCATTTTCTTGCAAAGCGCTTCATCACCTACTTCCCCGAGCTTAAGGATGAGATAAGAGCCGAGGAGGACGGCTACGACCCGTTCCGCGGCGCAACCTTCGCAAAGGAGCACATCGCTCCCAGACTTGTCGAGTTTATAAAGACCGCAAACGAAAAAGAAACCGAAAAAATGGCAGGGCTGTTCAACTTGCAGTACTCCAACGGCGACTCCGACACCAGAGCCGTGCTCACCGCCGTGCTCATCAACTCGCTTGAGGACAGCGAATACGAAAAGTTAGCCGAATATCTCAACGACGAGACCGCCCTCGCCGCAAAATCCATACGCAAGTATAAGGGACGCGAGGTTAAGCCCGAAAAGGTAAAGGTAAAAAGACCCTCAAAGTTCTCTACGCTCAGAGATACGCAGGGGTAATTAGCGAATAGAGAATAGTGAATAGTTTCAGTCGGGAAGACAGGTTCGCTTATGCGAGAACTTGGGTTCCCGACTGTATCACTATTGCGCGATTCTTTGCACATTTTTGGGGTTGGTTGTAAGTGATGACAGCGGCAAGGGCTGTCACTACGATTATCGGAAACATTCGTTCACGTTCCGACCCAACGGCGCTGTCATCTCGAGCGGTTTGCGAAGCAAAATTTCGCGGCAACGAAATAGTCGAGAGATCCCCCTCGGCGGAAACAAACTGCCCCTGTCAAGGGGATCCCTCGACTAAACGCTTTGCGTTTTGCACTGTCGGGCACCGCTCGGGATGACAGATCTGCTTAAACCCTTCCTTAACAATTGCCACATAAAAAACTAAACAAAGCTTTTCCGTTGGGACACCGTTTCAAAAATCACGCGAAACACTTCCTTAACAATTGCCACGTGAAAGACTAAGCAAAACCCTTCTGTCGGGACACCGACGTTGTCAATCAAAGCACAACACTTCCTTAACAATTGCCACGTGAAAGACTAAGCAAAACCCTTCTGTCGGGACACCGACCTCAGAATTGAATCCGACTTATCCGTCCCGAACTGAAAAACCGACGTATCCGTCTCGAACTGAAAAATCGGGACACCGTTTCAAAAATCACACGAAACACTTCCTTAACAATTGCCGCGTAAAAGACTAAGCAAAACCTTTCTGTCGGGACACCGACGTTGTCAATCAAAGCACAACACTTCCTTAACAATTGCCGCGTGAACGAATACACAAAACCTTTCTGTCGGGACACCGACCTCAGAATTGAATCCGACTTATCCGTCCCGAATTAAAAAACCGACGTATCCGTCTCGAAATAAAATACTTGACAAGGGATATGAAATATGATAAAATGTCATTACCTCTAAAAGGGGCTTTATTTTTGTGCCCTGTTGAGGGAGGCTAAAATTATTCCGAATAACCGGGAGGTGCCGTTATGAGAGTTAACAACTACAACACAATGAAGAACAAGAAAAACAGTCCCGACAGACTTCAGATGAACAAGTACTGCCGCTTCTGCAAGAAACACACTCTTCACAAGGAAACGAAATAAGGAGGTACATTATGGCTGACACAAAGTCCGAAGCCAAGAAGGCTTCCGCAAAGGGCGATGCGAAAAAGGCCGACGCCAAAAAGGCAGTCGCCAAGAAAAACGCCAACAAGAAAAAGCCGAATGTGTTCCAAAGACTTTGGAAATACCTCGTTGCTTGTAAGGGTGAACTTAAGAAAATCACATGGCCTACGCCAAAGCAGACTACCAAAAACTTCGGTATCGTTATCGCGGTTATCATAATCATGGGTCTTATCATTTACGGCCTTGACCGCGGTCTGTTTGCTCTGCTCGACCTTATCATGGGCGTAAAGGCTGCGTAAGCGCGCCGTTTGTTTATCAGACTGAAAGGAAGAGAATAAATGGCCGATTATGAGGCGAAATGGTATGTAATACATACCTATTCGGGTTACGAAAACAAGGTGGCGGGCGATCTGCTTACAACAGCCGAAAACCGCCAGCTTCAGGATATGATAATCGACGTCAAGGTTCCCACCGAGATCGTTACCGAGACCGTGGGCGACAAAACCAAGGAGGTCGAGCACAAGATATATCCGGGCTATGTTTTTGTAAAGATGGTATATACCGACGAGACCTGGTACGTGGTTCGCAATATACGCGGCTGCACGGGATTTGTCGGCCCGGGCTCCAAGCCCGTTCCTCTTACCGACGCAGAGGTCTATAGGATGGGCGTTGAACAAAGAGTTGTCAAGGTGTCCTATTCCGTAGGCGATTCGGTACGCATTATTGACGGTCCGCTTGAGGACTTCGTCGGAGTCGTGGATGAGCTCGACGCCGACAAAAACTACGTCCGCGTGGTGGTATCCATGTTCGGACGCGAAACTCCGGTCGAGCTTGAGATCTCTCAGGCAGAACCCGTTGAGGACTAAACGATAATCAGCCCCAAAGGGCTTTTTATTGGGAACACGCGTTCCCTGTGGGAGGAAACCCTACACAGTGGAGTTCCGCAATTTACCACGAATTTTGGAGGTTTATCAAATGGCTCAAAAGGTAGTAGGCTTAATCAAGCTTCAGATCCCTGCCGGCAAAGCTACTCCGGCACCGCCTGTCGGCCCTGCACTCGGTCAGCACGGCGTAAACATCGTTGCGTTCACCAAGGACTTCAACGAGCGCACAAAGAACGACATCGGTCTTATTATCCCTGTAGTAATCACCGTATATTCCGACCGTTCGTTCTCATTTATCACAAAGACTCCGCCTGCGGCTGTTCTTCTTAAGAAGGCCTGCGGCATTGAAAGCGGTTCGGGCGTGCCCAACAAGACCAAGGTCGCCAAGATCACCAAGGAACAGCTTGCAAAGATAGCCGAGCAGAAGATGCCCGACCTTAACGCAGGCTCGCTTGACGCGGCGATAAGCATGATCGCGGGTACCGCCAGAAGCATGGGTATTACAGTAGTTGACTAATAATCCGGGTGGGAGGAAATTTCCGCTTGACCACCTAACAATGGAGGAAACTGATGAAACACGGTAAAAAATATGTTGACGCTGCAAAGCTCGTTGACAGAACCAAATTATATGATACTAACGAGGCGCTTGATTCCGTTATCAAAACGGCGGTCGCCAAGTTTGACGAAACCGTTGAGCTTCACGTAAAGCTCGGCGTTGACGGACGTCATGCCGACCAGCAGGTAAGAGGCGCGGTAGTGCTTCCCAACGGTACAGGTAAAAACGTAAGAGTACTTGCCATCTGCAAGGGCGGCAACGAAGAGATTGCCAAGGAAGCCGGCGCAGACTACGTAGGCGCAGAGGACATGACCCAGAAGATCCAGCAGGAAAACTGGATGGATTTCGACGTGCTCATCACCACACCCGACTGCATGGGTCTGGTTGGCCGTCTCGGTAGAATCCTCGGTCCCCGCGGACTTATGCCTAACCCCAAGGCAGGCACCGTTACTCCCGACATTGCCAAGGCTATCAAAGAGGCCAAGGCAGGTAAGATCGAGTACCGTCTTGACAAAACAAACATCATCCATTGCCCCATCGGCAAGGTGTCCTTCGGCACTCAGAAGCTTTCCGAGAACCTCGACACTCTTATGGACGCTATCGTAAAGGCAAAGCCCGCAGCTGCAAAGGGTCAGTATGTGCGCTCTATCGCCGTTGCTTCCACAATGGGTCCCAGCGTGAGAATCAACCCCGCCAAGTTCAGCGTATAAGCCGCCGACAGGATGAGGGTTTGGGGCAGCGCCCCTACAATTAAACAGCTTTAAACGCAAGTCGTTTAAATATTTAGCACGTTCTAAAGACAGCAGGTGCCAAGCGTAAGTGAGTTATCCGCCTGCCGAGGAAGATGCAAGTCACATTGTATTTTGCTGCCGTCCGCAGAACACGCGGGCGGCATTTTTATGAACTGCTGTACATTTTTATCGGAGGTGAAATTTTTGCCAAGTCAAAGTGTTTTAGAGCAGAAAAAGGCAATTGTTGCAGAGCTTGCCGACAGACTTAAAAACTCTATCACAGGTATGGTAGTGTGCTACGAGGGTATCAACACCGAGGATGACACCAAGCTCAGAAAAGAGCTTCGTGAAAACGACGTAAAATACACCGTAGTTAAGAACACACTTCTTTCCCGTGCCTGCGACGAGGCCGGTCTTGAGGACTTAAAGCCCGTGCTTGAGGGCACAACAGCTCTTGCCACCAGCGACAGCGAGTATGCTGCCGCAGCC
Source organism: uncultured Ruminococcus sp. (assembly GCA_902798365.1). Lineage (GTDB taxonomy): Bacteria > Bacillota > Clostridia > Oscillospirales > Acutalibacteraceae > Ruminococcoides. Next base: position 7,500 of record CADBWP010000046.1, on the reverse strand, counting down.
AGAATCCTTTGCAAGTATGCCAAGGATCACGACAACTTCAAGGTTAAGTCGGGTTATCTCGACGGCGCGGTCATCGACATGGATACCATCGTTTCTCTGTCCAAGCTGCCCACCAGAGAAGTACTTCTCGCAAACGTTCTGGGCGCATTCCAGGCGCCCATCGCATCCTTCGCGCGTGCCGTACAGGCTATCGTTGACGAGGGCGGCGCAGAGGCTTGCCTCGCCAAGGTTGCAGCGGCTCCCGCCGAAGAAGCAGCCGAGGCTCCCGCGGAGGCCGCAGAGGCTCCCGCAGCAGAGTAATCTGCACATATTTTAAAATTAATCTACTGAATATTGGAGGAAGAAAAAATGGCATCTGAGAAAATTACTGCTATTATCGAAGAATTAAAAGGCCTCACAGTTCTCGAGCTTTCCGAGCTTGTTCACGCTGTAGAGGATGAGTTTGGCGTATCCGCCGCTGCTGCTGTTGCAGTTGCAGGTCCCGCCGACGGCGGCGCTGCTGCCGAGGCAGAGCAGACCGAGTTTGACGTTATCCTTAAGAACGCAGGCTCCCAGAAGATCGGCGTTATCAAGGTTGTTCGTGAGATCACAGGTCTTGGTCTTAAGGAAGCTAAGGCTCTCGTTGACGGCGCTCCCAAGCCCGTTAAGGAGCAGGTATCCAAGGAAGACGCCGAGGCTATCAAGGAGAAGCTTGAGGGCGCAGGCGCTGAGGTTGAGCTTAAGTAATTTAATTAGAGTTTCATACTTAAAAAACTGTCGCGGCAATAGCTGCGGCAGTTTTTTGCGCCCACCGGCGCAATCCATTCTCGAACGGATTGTATTTCGGCTGCATACCCATCGTCATCGTTGGGGGTTTCAAGAATAAACGGACGGCCTTGCAGGAGAGGATGTCGCACAACGGCTCTGAGCGCGTCGGAGCCAATCATGCCCTTTCCAAGCTGCTCGTGTCTGTCCTTGTGCGAGCCGAGGGGGTTTTTGCTGTCGTTAAGGTGAACGGCGCAAAGGTTTTCAAGCCCTATTACCCGGTCAAAATCCGCTAACACCCTGTCAAGACCGGTCTTTATGTCATAGCCTGCGTCCCACACATGGCAGGTGTCAAGGCAGACCCCGAGCTTTTCACGCAGTTCTGCGCCGCCCAAGTCCGCCGTAAGGTCGATTATCGCTTTCAGCTCCTCAAAGCTTCCGCCTACCTCGCTGCCCTTTGCCGCCATGGTTTCAAGCAGCACCTTGTTTTGAAGCGGCATGGCGCTGTTTTGCTCGACCTCGCGTATCACTCCGGCAAGAGCCTCCGCTATCAGCCGTATCCCCGTTTCGGATCCCTGACCCACATGACACCCGGGGTGGAGGTTGTAAAAATTACCCGGCAGAGCTTGCAGGCGGAGCAGATCGTCGCGCAGCATTTCGCGCGAGTTTGCGCGGACTTCTTCCTTTGCGGCACAGACGTTCATTGTATATGCACCGTGAACCACAAGCTTTCCAAAACTGTTTTCCTCAAGGAACCGCCTCAGCAGGGCGAGCTCCTCGTCGGAAACCGTCTTTGATCTGCCGCCGCGCGGGTTTCGCGGAAAAAATGCAAAGGTGTCGCCGCCCAGCTTTTTCGCGTGCCTGCCCATTGTAAGGTATCCCTTGGACACCGAAACATGGTTGCCTATCCAAATCATTTTTTTATCCCCTCATTTCCATTCCCGTTTTTATAAAGCGGAACATCCTTTCCGCCGCGTTCAGGTAGAGCGGTTCGGCGTTTTCCATCGCCTCGTCCAATTCCATCGGGCGGTCAACGCCCGTCATCAGCGAGCAAATGCCGTAAGAAAACAGACCCTCCGCTCCGTCGCCCAGCGAGCCGGACAGCCCGACGGCAGGAACGCCGTATTTTTTTGCCCGTAGTCCCACACCCTGCATAACCTTGCCGCAGCAGCTTTGGCTGTCGGTTCTTCCCTCGCCCGTAACGACCAGATCCGCGTTTTGCAGGTGGCGGTCAAAGTTTATCAGGTCGAGCACGGTTTCAATGCCCGACCGCATTTCTGCGCCGAAAAACACCTTTAGCGCCGCTCCGAGCCCTCCTGCGGCTCCTGCACCCTCTATCCTGTCACAGTCTGCGCCGCATTGCTTTTTTATGACCTCACGGTAGCTGCACATTCCGCGTTCCAGCTCATCACGAATTTCGGGCGTTGCTCCCTTTTGCTTTGAAAAGGTGAGCGTCGCTCCGTTTTTGCCGCAAAGAGGATTTTTAACGTCGCAAAGCACGGTCAGTTTTGTTTTTGCAAGCCCGGGATCGACGCCGCTCAGGTCTATGCGGTCAACGCTTATCAGGTCGCGTCCGCAGCCCGAAAGCTCTGCGCCGTTTTTGTCAAGAAAACGCACGCCGAGCGCCCTTGCACAGCCCATGCCGCCGTCGTTTGTTGCCGAACCGCCTATTGCAACGGCTATCTCGCGGCAGCCCCGCTTCAGCGCGTCGGCAATCAGCTCTCCCGTGCTGTATGACGTTGTGTTCAGCGGATTACGCAGACGGCCGGGCACAAGGGTCAGCCCCGAGGCAGCCGCCGCCTCTATAACAGCCTTGTCCTCAAAAATCCCGTACGCTGCGCTTATTTTATTCATCAGCGGATCGTGGACCGCTGCGTCGGCTTTTTTGCCGCCGACAGCCGAAATAACCGCATCTACCGTGCCCTCGCCGCCGTCAGCTGCCGGAAGGCTGACACATTCGCAGTCTCCGAAAACTTTCTGCGCGGCAAGCGTTAACAACTCCGCCGCTCTTTTGCCCGACATGCTTCCCTTAAAGCTGTCCGGCGCAAATATAAGCTTCATATTATCACCCGTTTTTCAGTCTGATGCTATTATATCACGTTTTGTCGGTTTTTTCCATCCCCAATACAGGCTTACCTCAATTCTTACAAAGGCAATAGGCTATTATTCCCGACCGAAATTAAAAACGGATTCATGAACAGAAATATACAAAAAAATATTGGGAACCGCCGCATAAATTTGTGTTTTGCCTCTTCCATTTTGGAAAGTTTTGTAGTAGAATAGGATATGATAATAAGCATATAATGCATAATACTATATATTGACATTAAAAGCGATTACTGTCCGCAGGGACAACAACATATGTGTTTTCAATCATTCTTCAGGGGTGGGTTATGAAAAACGGAAAATACTACGGACTTGCGACCGGAGACGGCATGGTTGATATCTCGGGCGGCTCTGTCACTCAGTCCGCAGGCAAAGACCGCTACAAGAAGGGCGGCAACAAAAATAAAATTATTATTATTTCATCAATCGCCGCAGCGGTGCTCGTTGTGGCGGCTGTGGTTTGTTTCTTTATGTTCATGCCCAAGAACGGCGGCGGTCAGCCCGAGCCCGAGGACAACACTCCCAAGGAGTTCCTTTTTGCCGCAAACACGGCGGTGTCCGGCTGCGACATTTCGGGAATGACCATGCAGGAGGCAAAAACCACTCTCGAAAAGAACAAGGAAAGCTTTATCTCTCCCATCAAAATTTTGGTAGAGGTAGGCGGCGAGTCCGTCGAGCTTACGCAGGACAAATTTGAATATACCTACAACATAGACGAGGTGCTTGCAAAGCTTAAGCAGGACACCGAGCTTGAAACAAAAAACACGAGCGATACCACCGCTCCCGTTGCCGACAGCGGCTACAAGGTCACGGCTACGGTAACCCCCGAGTCGATTGACGCAAGGGTCAGCGAGATTTGCGAGACTTATGACAAAGACCCGGTCGATGCCTATGTTACGGACTTTCATCCCTACGAGGACAAGCGCTTTGATTTTGCCGAGGCGGTAAGCGGCTTAAAGGTAGATAAGGCGGATTTGCAGACAAAGGTTCAGTCGGCGTTTGACAACAAGCAAAACTACTGCACGGTAGCGGCGAGAACCGACGAGATACAGGCGGATGTCACCTCGGACTTCCTCAAAAACAACCTTGTAAAGCTTTCGTCCTACGAAACCTATTCAACCAATACCGCCAATGGCACCTCAAACATGAAGGTCGCCCTCGAATCCTGCAACGGTTCCATTATCAACCCCGGCGAGCAATGGTCGTTCAACGAGTGCACAGGCGACTCCAACCTTGAGTCAAACGGCTACAAGTCGGCTCACGTTATCTCCGAGGGCAAGATCATCGACGGCATAGGCGGAGGCATCTGCCAGTCAAGCTCCACTATATACAACGCGGCGATACGCGCCAACATGGAGATAGTTGAGCGTTACAACCACCAGTGGGCTTCGGCGTATGTTCCCACGGGTCTTGACGCCACGATAGATTACCCCAACCTTGACCTCACGCTCAAAAACGTGTCGGGCTATCAGATGTTCCTCGAGTGCAAGCTTGTTGATTACACTCTGTACGCCTCCTTCTGGGGCTATCAGGATCCGAGCTATGACGAGATAAAAACCGCAAACGAGATCACAGGCTCGGACGGCGGTCACTACTCCGTAAGCGCCTGGCGAATCTATTACAAGGACGGCAAGAAGGTCAATCAGGAGGAGCTGCCGAGCTCACGCTACGACAGCAGCAACGGACAGATATTCATCGCCGCCGAAACCGACACGGGCGACGTTGACAGAGATGTTGACGACTTAAATGACACTCCGCCCGCGCAGGCAAGTCAGGAGCAGCCGGCCCAGCAGTCGCAGGAGGTCGTTGAAACACCGGAGCCGCAGTCATCTCAGGAAGCTGTTTCAGAGGTCGCGCAGGAGACTCCCACAGCGGAAACGCCGGCAGAACCCGAGACACCGCAGGTTCCCGAAACACCGGAAACGCCCGAACCTCCGACGGAGTAATAGCAAAAATTTCATAACAATAAAACCATCCCTTCGCTAATACTATTGGCGGAGGGATTTTTATGATCAAAAAAACCGGACGGCAGACGCTCATATTCACAAACGCCCCTGTTATAACGGGTTACGCCTCGGTCGTTGGCAAAAAGGAAGCTCAGGGGCCTCTCGGCGCACTTTTTGATAAATGTATCTCAGACAGCCGCGCAGGCTGCAAGACCTACGAGGACGCCGAAAGCAGCCTTCAGCGCGATGCGGCAATGCTCGCCCTTAAAAAGAGCGGGCTTGACGCAAAGGACATAGATATAAGCCTTGCGGGCGATTTGCTCAACCAATGCATCGCGTCCGCATTTGCGCAAAAAGACCTTAAAATACCGTATCTCGGGCAGTACGGCGCATGCTCGACCATGGCGCAGGCATTGCTCACGGCGGCGGTGTTTGCCGAGAGCGGCGCGGCTGAAAATGTGCTGTGCTCGGCGTCGTCGCACTTTTGCTCTGCCGAGCGCCAGTACCGTTTTCCCATGGAATACGGCGAAATACGCACCCCCACCGCCCAATGGACGGTGACAGGCGCAGGCAGCTGTGTGGTAAGCGCCGGGGGAAAGGGCGTCTCGATCGCCGCAGCCACCCCGGGAATAATAACAGACGCAGGAGTGACCGACGCCAACAATATGGGCGCCGCCATGGCACCTGCTGTGGGTATAATAAGACCATATTACCCGGCCGAGGACGCTGATTGGCAGGCTTTTACATCACAAATTCAAAGGAAAGGAGAAAAACCGGCCGGGTAAATCTTTTGTAAAGAGGAACATTATGAGCAGAAAACCGACCCACGAGGTTTACATAACAAGAGAAAAGACTGATTTCATCAAAACCACCGACCCGGCGCTTGAAACGCTCACCGACCTTGCAAACCAAACCTTAGCCATCACCTATGGTTATTGGGGCGCCATCTGGCGTGATTATCTTATCGAAACCAATCCTGTGCAGTATATGGTTATGCTGTCCGAAAACCGACTTTTCGACAGAATTGCAGAGGTAGACCTTGCAGCTCAGCACTTATACGATAGGACTTTATCCGAGAACAGTAATCCCCAAGCGGAGCAGAATGCTAAAAACCTTGTTCTGGAAAGAATAATACAAGATCCAAAATACGTGAAATAACAACCCACCGGATTTCGCCCTGTGTCGCGCAAACAAAAAACGCGCAGTCGTACCCGACGCAACAGAATAAAGCCGACACAGCCGATTTGTCGCGGTTTGTGCCACGAAATAAAGGCTGCGGAAACAACACAGATTGTCTCCACAGCCTTTTACTCTTGCAATCTTTTCTTTAGCTTTTTCAGGATAGATTTCAGTTTCTTTTGAGCGCCGTCCTCGGTCAAGCCCAGCAGCAAGGACGCTTGGCGGATCGAATTTCGTTCTTTGTTTTTCAGGCACTGCGGGCAGATACCGTAGACGTACTCTATCAGCAATCGATCTTTCTTGTTGAGTTTGGCAAGAGCGCTCAACAGCTTTTCCTGTCGGCTCAGTTTGAAATATAAATGTTCTGTATCCAAATCATTTTCAGCGGAATCTACAGCAGAAGAATAGTAATCGTCGTCCTCGTCTCCGCTGTAAAAATCCGCGTTATACTTCGGCTTGAAATTCGTTACGGCGATCAGGTAGTTTTCTATGCTTTCTTCCGTCAAATCCATTTCCGCTGCGATTTCGGATACGATCTGCGACAACGGCTTATTCTTTTCCTTTTTCTGATAGTATAGATAGGCTATCTTTTTAAGCACTGCGTACTGATGGCGGTTATCCATTTTGAAATTTCCGCAGTTGATTCGCACATAGTCGTGCCACGCTGCCATTACCTTATATTTGATCAGCTGCAACAAAGGTATATCGGAATCATAAGTTTGAAGCTCATCCCAGAGAACAGCAACAAATATCTGTTTCAAATCTTCCGCACGGTAATCTTCCAACTCATAGCGTGAAATAAACCGATTTGCTTTTCTGTCCAAATATGATTCATAAAAATGCAGAAACTCTTTGAAATACTTTATCTCTCCGGTATCTTTATATCTGACAAAGTACTCATTCCAATCCACCCGTTCAGGTTGATAATCTAATTCATACATCTAGCATTTCCTTTGCCGCTTTGTAAATATTCTCCATTTCCATATCCTTCTCAAATTGCGTTTCCGCATAATCACAATTGATTTGCGCTTCGTCGAAACAGTCATCAATATATTTCTTTGCCTTGGCAGATACAGCTTCATCGTATTTGCCAAGGCTTTTGTTTTTTCTGATCAAATCGTTACGCTTCTGCCAAAGCAGATAATACGGGCTGTCGGTTTTCTTCTGCCGTTCCATTTTTCGCTTAACTACTTCCGGGTGTTTGGCGACGTATGAACACGGCACTCCGTACTTTGGATTCTTCGTACTGCAATACAGTTGCTTGTGCGCCGTCGTCATAAAAAAGTACCTGTCACAAATATCACACCGCCACAGATAATGTCCGTGGATATATCCCTCAAACAAATCGGTGTTCAAAAAGTCCTTTAGATTATTGTAATAAACCTTTCGGAAAATATAGTTTTCCCCATTGACGTTTTCAATAACGGGCATCACTGTCGCCCGTGTCTTAAACGGCTGCGAAGCGGTGCGGAAGATGAACTGCATATATTCATCGGAGAGAAACTCGCCGAACGCGTCAGCCAAC